>NZ_CP080467.1:1242500-1387500 GCF_022674245.1 Alicyclobacillus acidoterrestris | reverse complement strand
CTTGGGGTCTGTTGCACATTCCACATTCCGTTTCGGATACCGGGCTCTCACCGTCTATGGCCGGCCTTCCCATGCCGTTCTCCTACGGATTGCTTCCTGCTGGCTCCCTGCAGGTTGCCGCCAACAGCCCCTCGACCCCGAATGCGCATCGACTGCAGTCTGTACCACGCATCCGGTTTAGGCTTCTCCGCTTTCGCTCGCCGCTACTGACGGAATCGCATTCGCTTTCTCTTCCTCGAGGTACTTAGATGTTTCAGTTCCCTCGGTTGCCCCCGTACACCTATGGATTCAGTGTACGGTACTAGCGCTTCACACTAGCAGGTTTCCCCATTCGGACATCCACGGCTCAATGCTCGCTTACAGCTCCCCGTGGCATTTCGGTGTTCGCCCCGTCCTTCTTCGGCTCTTGGCGCCTAGGCATCCTCCGTGCGCTCTTCCTAACTTCACCGTTTCGACTCCATGACTGACTTACACCAGTCACTTCATCCAGTTATCCGGCTATTGTTACCTGTTACTCGCATTTCGGTTACCGGTTTACTTTTCGAGGTTGTTCCATATTCAGTTGCCAAGGTACATGAGTTTACCTTGTCTCATATGAGACGTTGGCTCCCTCAAAACCAAACACACAACACCTAAAAGTCTTGTTTCTCCGTAGAAAGGAGGTGATCCAGCCGCACCTTCCGATACGGCTACCTTGTTACGACTTCACCCCAATCATCAACCCCACCTTCGGCGGCTGGCTCCATAACGGTTACCTCACCGACTTCGGGTGTTGCCGACTCTCGTGGTGTGACGGGCGGTGTGTACAAGGCCCGGGAACGGATTCACCGCGGCATGCTGATCCGCGATTACTAGCAATTCCGGCTTCATGCAGGCGAGTTGCAGCCTGCAATCCGAACTACGAACGGCTTTTTAGGTTTTGCTCCACCTCGCGGCTTCGCTTCCCGTTGTACCGCCCATTGTAGCACGTGTGTAGCCCAGGACATAAAGGGCATGATGATTTGACGTCATCCCCGCCTTCCTCCGACTTACGCCGGCAGTCACCTGTGAGTCCCCACCTCTACGTGCTGGTAACACAGATCAAGGGTTGCGCTCGTTGCGGGACTTAACCCAACATCTCACGACACGAGCTGACGACAACCATGCACCACCTGTCTCCTCTGCCCCGAAGGGAAGGTACATCTCTGCACCGGTCAGAGGGATGTCAAGCCCTGGTAAGGTTCTTCGCGTTGCTTCGAATTAAACCACATGCTCCACTGCTTGTGCGGGCCCCCGTCAATTCCTTTGAGTTTCAGTCTTGCGACCGTACTCCCCAGGCGGAGTGCTTATTGGGTTTCCTTCGGCACTGGGGTGTGTCCCCCCAACACCTAGCACTCATCGTTTACGGCGTGGACTACCAGGGTATCTAATCCTGTTTGCTCCCCACGCTTTCGTGCCTCAGCGTCAGTCACTGTCCAGCAAGGCGCCTTCGCCACTGGTATTCCTCCACATATCTACGCATTTCACCGCTACACGTGGAATTCCCCTTGCCTCTCCAGCACTCAAGTCATGCAGTTTCCAAAGCAATCCCAAGGTTGAGCCTTGGACTTTCACTTCAGACTTACACAACCGCCTACGCACGCTTTACGCCCAGTGATTCCGGACAACGCTTGCCCCCTACGTATTACCGCGGCTGCTGGCACGTAGTTAGCCGGGGCTTCCTCACTCGGTACCGTCTCACAAGGAGCTTTCCACTCTCCTTGTCGCTCTCCCCGAGCAACAGAGCTTTACAACCCGAAGGCCTTCTTCGCTCACGCGGCGTTGCTCCGTCAGGCTTGCGCCCATTGCGGAAGATTCCCTACTGCTGCCTCCCGTAGGAGTCTGGGCCGTGTCTCAGTCCCAGTGTGGCCGGTCACCCTCTCAGGTCGGCTACGCATCGTCGCCTTGGTGAGCCGTTACCTCACCAACTAGCTAATGCGCCGCGGGCTCCTCTCTCAGCGATGCAGTTGCATCTTTCAACACAAGTAGATGCCTACCTGTGTATTATCCGGCATTAGCACCCGTTTCCGAGTGTTATTCCAGTCTGAAAGGCAGATTGCCCACGTGTTACTCACCCGTCCGCCGCTAGCCCCGAAGGGCTCGCTCGACTTGCATGTATTAGGCACGCCGCCAGCGTTCGTCCTGAGCCAGGATCAAACTCTCAAAAAATGGCGTTGTTACATATGTTTCAATCGTCGCTGTGACCAAAGGTCACGTCGACCGAAACTTTTAGGCGTGTGTGTTCAGTTTTCAAGGAACCAAACCTGCTGTGAAAGCCCCACGAAGACTGATTCAACGAGGAACCAGACGAAGTGATTCTTTCAAGCAAGTGCCGCTTCTGCCGAAGCAGCCTAAGTACTATATCACGAACTGACGTTCGTTGTCAACAGTGGGTGTTTCATTTCATCGCCCGATATGACTCCGGTACACCAACGACATTCGGCAAAAACCGACATCCATTGACCGATGAAAACCACCGAGACAGCTGCGCTGTGAAGGCAGCACCGCTTGAAGCGGCGAGAGATAATATATCATGATACAGACCTACATGCAAGTACTATTTTCAACTTTGCCGATGCAAAACCGCAAGACCTTCGCCAACACCGAAGATACACGCGAAGAGAAAAAGGGGCAGCCTACTCAGGCTACCCCGTTTATCTTCGATTTATGATCTCATCTGTACCTACGCAAACCGCCGACCGAAAACCCGCGCCACTTGCACTTGCACTTGCACTTGCACTTGCACTTGCACTTGCACTTGCACTTGCACTTGCACTTGCACTTGCACTTAATGCTGCGATGAATTGTCGCCCGTGCGAACCGCGTGGCCGAACCCTTTCAGAAACTCGAGACCCAGGCGGAGGGCTGCACTGACGTCCGGGTCTTTGAGTTGCTTCATCAACTCAAAGACACTCATCGGTTTCGCTGGAATGTCTGCGTTCGCCACGCGGTCAAGCCCCGCTGTCAGCCCATCCAGCGACTTCGCCACTGCCGTACCATCAATCTTACTCATGCCCTGCATCGCGGCGAGCGCCGTTTGAAGGGCATTCGAGGCACCTGGTGTGGATAGAATGTCGACCAGTTTGTTCATTACTTTGTCGCCGCGATCGAACAAGGCCACCAGAATCTCCAGCAAACCTTTGTCGTGCATCGCCTGCAGGAGCTTCATTCCCTCAATCAAACCGTCGGCGTCGGCAGCGGTCTCCGTGCGCACTTGTGCGAGTTTTTCGGCTTCCAGATCTGCCTCCGTTTTCACCGGGCGAACAATAGTCGTGATGGAGTTTGCCATATCCTATTCTCCCCCTCCGTTACGAACGCTCGCCGACCAGCGGTCGGTAGTCTTGACGCGCCCACTTCTTATCCACGTTGACGCCCGGCTGCGGATTCGGGTGCCCTAACCGGAAGTTGCCTTTGACCACAGGGGATTTGCCCGTGAATTCAAGGACCTCCATCTTGACCCGCATCTCCTTGTAGGCTGGGGTGAAGGTAATGGTGTCGTGATCGCTACTCGTCAACATGTTCACCGTCTCATCGTCCTTCGCCGACAACTGCGGAATGTAGATCTGTTTACCATGTACCCTATCTGTCACGACAGCGCGCAATTTCACACGTCCGTATGGCGAGGTGATGCGAACCAACGTGCCGTCCACAATGCCGCGTTCCCGAGCCAATTCCGGTGATACTTCGACGAAGCTGCTTGGAACCTTTTTGTTGATGCCAGGCACACGCGCCGTCAAGTTACCTTCGTGGAAGTGTTCGAGTAGGCGGCCATTGTTGAGTTCGAGATCGTACTCTTCCGGCAGCGTCAACGGATGCGTCCAGTCAACTGGCCACAGTCGCGCTTTGCCGCCTTCCAAGGCGAACTCGTCGAGATACAGGTGCGGCGTATCGGTACCGTCTGGCAGCACCGGCCACTGCAAGCTCTTGTAGCCTTCCAGCCGTTCGTAAGTCGCACCGGCGAACAACTCCGTCGTCGCGCACGCTTCCTCGAAAATCTCCTTCGGCGACGTGTAGTTCCAGTTGGCACCCAAGCGATTGGCGACCATCTGAATGATTTGCCAATCTGGCTTCGATTGGCCAAGCGGCGGCAACACCTGATACAGGCGTTGGATGCGGCGCTCCGTGTTCGTAAAGGTGCCTTCCTTCTCAAGACTCGGGCTCGCTGGCAAAATCACGTTGGCAAACGATGCGGTCTTACTGAAGAACACGTCCTGCACGATAAAGAAATCGAGCTTCTCAAACGCCTGCTGCACGTAGTTCGCATTCGAGTCAACGACAGCCATGTCCTCGCCAATCAAGTACATTGCCTTGAGTCTGCCTTCGTGAATCGCGTCCACCATCTGGTGGTTGTTCAAACCAGGGTTGGTCGGCAGCGGCGTTCCCCACACCTGTTCGTATTTGGCAAGGACATCCTTGTCTGCCGATGCCTGATAGCCAGGATAGAAAGCCGGTGCGCAACCGAAATCGCCAGCACCTTGGACGTTGTTGTGTCCGCGCAGTGGATATGCACCCGTACCTGGACGCCCCGCATTACCCGTTACGAGCAGGAGGTTGCAAATCGCTGTACTTGTATCCGATCCGCCCAAGTGCTGCGTCACACCCATCGCCCAACAAACGGCGACCGACTTCGCGTTCATGATCATCTCTGCAGTCGCAATCAACTGCTCCTTGGACAGCCCCGTCACCTCTGACGTGTAATCCAATGTGTACTTCTCCAGGGATGCCACGTATTGTTCAAAGCCGGTGACTCGGTTCTTGATGAATTCCGCATCATGACGGCCTTGGTCGATGATGTATTTCGTCACGCCCGAAAGCCAGACCAAATCCGTACCCTGGCGCGGTCTCAGGAAGATATCCGCGCGCTCAGCCATGATATTTTTGCGCAGATCCGCGACAATCAATTTCTGCCCATGCTTCTTCTGGGCGCGACGCAAACGCGTTGACAGCACAGGATGCGCTTCAGCCGGATTGGCGCCGACGATGATAACGAGATCGCTTATCGACAAGTCAGTGATCGATCCGGTATCGCCCCCCAAGCCCATCGTACGCCGCAGAGCCTCTGTGGCTGGCGCCTGACAATAACGCGAGCAGTTGTCGATGTTGTTGGTAAACATGACGGACCGCGCGAGTTTTTGCATTAAATAGTTTTCTTCGTTCGTGGTCTTCGAGGAGGAGATGTAGGCTATTGCGTCTGGACCGTTCTCGTCTTTAATCCGTTTGAGATTTTCCGCGATATAATCGAGCGCTTCGTCCCACGTCGCAGGGTAAAACGCGTCACCGCGCCGAATCAGCGGTTCGACAATGCGTTCGTTGCTGTTGACGAAATCCCAGCCGAACTTCCCTTTGACACAGGTGGAGATTTGGTTTGCTGGCGCTTCCATATTCGGCTCGACTTTGAGGATTTTGCGGTCCTTCGTCCAAACGTCGAAGCTGCATCCGACGCCGCAGTACGTGCAGACGGTTTTGGTCTTTTTGATGCGCGCCTCGCGCAATTCCGCCTCTACTTCTGATACCGCGAAAATCGAGGAATAGCCCGGCTCAACTTTCTTGGTCAATTCAATCATCTTGCCAAGCGTCTGGTCTTCGATGCCTGTGAGATAGCCAGCCTCGCCGAGCATCGACTTCTCCATCAAAGCGTTACATGGACAAACCGTCACGCAATGGCCGCAAGAGACGCAGGACGATTCGTTAATCGGCACGTCATTATCCCAGATAACGCGTGGAATTTCGCGATCCCAATCAATCGACAACACTTCCGAAACCTGCAGATTCTGACACGCCTCTACGCAGCGACCGCAAAGGATACACTGGTCGGGATCATACCGGTAAAACGGATTCGACATGTCTTTTTCGTAGGCCTTCGATTGAAACGGGTACGACTGGTGCTCGATTTCCATCTGCATCGCCGTGTTATGTATGGTGCAGTTTCCGTTGTTGTTATCGCAGACTGTACAATACAGCTCGTGATTCTTGAGGATTCTATCCATCGCTTCCTTGCGCGCGAATCGCGCACCGACCGCTTTGGTACGCACAACCATGCCGTCAGACACCTGTGTCGAACAGGCGCGAACCAAACTGCCATTGACCTCGGCGATACAGGTATCGCATGTCTCAATTGGACCGAGTGCAGGGTGATAGCAAACGTGCGGATGTTCTTGGCCGGTCCCAAGAATCGCCTCTAAAACGGATGTCCCTGGCTCTACAGCCACGTCGTTGCCATCGAGTTGAATGTGCAAAAACTCTGATGCCATGAGAATTCCCCCCATCTATTCATTCAATGTTTCACGCTGAGTGGCGAGGAATAGAATGAACCGAATGCAGCGGGTCGGCACGCGGCTATTGCGACGTGCCAACCCACTTACAAACCTAGATTGAATTACAAGGTAGCACCGGTGCTCTTTTCCTCACTGACATCGGTCGCGCCAGCCTTTGAACGGCCGCGCAAATAGGTGAGATAGTAAGCCACTCCGACAAACAGCCAACCGCCAATTGCGTTACCAATGAAGGCTGCAATCCATTCGGCAATCGCATGACCCCAACTAATGGGCGCTCCGACGAAAATGCCGGCTGGAATGAAGAACATATTCGCAACCACGTGCTGGAACCCGATTGCCACAAAAGCCATAACTGGGAACCAAATTGCAAATAACTTGCCGATAATGTCCTTCGATCCGTACGCCATCCAAACAGCCAGACAGACAAGCCAGTTACAACCAATCGCCGAAATGATGGTCGGTCCGAACCCTAAACCAGCTTTCGATACGGCAATGGCAATCGTCGCGTCCTTGTATGGCGTATCCGTCAACATCTTGGCAACCACACCAAAGAAGTAAGCGACAAACAGTGAACCAATCAAATTGCCAATCAGGACCCAGAACCAGTTATAAATAAGGCCCGTAACTTTGATTCTCCGTTGATGCAACGCGAGCGGTAGGGTCATCATGTTCCCAGTCAGGAGTTCGCCACCAGCAATGACGACTAACATCAATCCGACAGGGAAAACTGCGCCACCAACAAGGTTCTTAATTGAAACCCATTGCGCCGGGATGCTCGCAGTCACCCGGATGTCGAAAAGTGCGCCCAACGCGATAAAGGCGCCAGCCAAAAATCCGAGAATCAAGAGTTTCACGACGGAATACTTCGCTTTGTCCTGCCCGGTCTTGGCCGCAAGTTCTGCGATTTCAGCTGGTGCTAAAAAGTTGTTACTCATAAAAACCACCCATCTCCTATGTACGAGCGGCGGTTGGTGTACATACCGTCTACTGCCGTCTGCGCTGGAACACAAACTTAAAAAATGAGTTCGAGAATGCACAAGCGTCACAAACGTCGAGTAGAACGTAAAAACGGCACAAAGTACATGACATTGTAAGCGAATACAGCCATGTCTTTGCGCCGTTGAAATTCGCCTGCATGCCATCATACAAGCGCACCAACCTGCTCATTTGTGATGTGCGCTCGGCCACTGGTTGCACAATGGTCGAACCACATGGATATTGTACCATGTTTTCTCAAAAAGCGAAGCAATCTGTCGAAAAAAATTAAGATACATACAAATGATCATAGTTCTTACGGATCGTTCTCGCTGTAGAATGGATCAATTGGCTTCTCAAAGATAAACACCGAAACGCCCATATCCTCTTCCACCTTAAAATCAGAAAACAGATAGAGCATTTTTGACCCAATCAATTCCTCCATACCATCCGGAACGTGTTGCGAATACAGCGTTTGAATCATGTTGGTGCGAGCAGCTCGAACAATCTCAGCGCCCTCTGGCGTCTGACTGATAAACTTCTCCGTCGGCGTCAAGTTTCCGTGGAGCACTGAAATCGCGATGTTCTCCACAAACATCGTGTGGATGCGCTCAGGTCCCTTGCCGAAGCATTCTTTCCGTACGCGCCGCACAATTTCGTTAAACGCCTGCTCCTTTCGTTTCCGCAACGTGACCATTCCCTTCAAAATCCCTCATATCGCCATGCCCTCTCGTGCACAATCGCCCGTATGCCCGCCAGTACCCCTGCAAACCCTACAGGTATTCAACTACCCTAGGCAACTACTTAAGTGAAATAACGGCAAATCTTAGGATTCCAAACTTTCGACTCAAGAGAGGTGTTCATACAAATGACGACCAATCGGCCATTGTGGATACATGTCACACTCGCCACCCTAATCTTGTTCATCACGGCTGGCTGCGGCCGACAGGCAGACCCAAGTGGCGGCATCAACTCCGATGTCTTTCGCTCTGTAGAAAATCGGACACAAAGCCCTTTACCAGCCAATCAAACGAGCAATCGAGTTGGCAGCATTGCCCCCGCCAATCGCCACGAACCTGCGCCACCTACTCCGTCACACCCAGCTCCGCCACACAAAGAAACAACTAACCAGAGCACAGCAGCAGGGACGTCAAAGTCCAAACCGACGAAACCGGAGGCCCGTGCGCGCGCCAACACAAACACCACGGTCAAACCAAGCGCGAGCACGCAAAACACAACTTCCAATAATACGAGCAATCCGCCATCCAACGCAATTGCTGGCGCAAACCAGACAGCGCGCAATACCACCACGGCCAACAACGCAAATTCTCGCTTTACGCGCAATACCATCGCGTGGGATACCAAAACACAGCGCCTCCCAACGGGTATTGTCGTTTCACTCGCGGTACCCAGCGATTGGGTCAAATACAACGCGGCAGTCGGTGACACGAGCGGCTACGAATGGATTAATCCCGCAAACTCGAAACAGCGCATCACACTGATGGCGAACACCAACCTACCCGCAGCGGCAAAACAAAGTTCGTCAAATGCTATCGACGTCACGAAATTATTCAAGCCGAATCCGCCGATTCAATGGACCAGTATTTCGCCAGACCAAAGCAGTGGCTTTTTTACCAGCAAGACGTCGAGCGACGCCTCTGGTATCCCATTGTCACAGACGCCTGTAGCTGGGTCATACACTGGGTACGGATTTGTGCAAATTGTTCACGCGCAAGTTCCCACTGCTGTCGTGATAGAAGCATGGGCGCCCCCAACCGTTGCAAAAACGGCAATTGACAGCGCAAGTATACAATCGTGATAGTGAATAGATAGGCGCCGACACGCATATAGTCAACGGCAAACTGGATGTTCACAACCGACGCCGGGTGATTTCGGCGGTCATAACCGAGCACAATGTGCCGAATCTACATGAAGTGATGGCGATATAGATTGCGAGATGATGTCATGAAAGGGTACGGGTTACTGCTTTCCTTAGTTTGCGTGGCTATCGTCACATTTTTATCCATGATGTTCAATGCGCCACTCGTCGTCTTTGCGGCTGAAGTCATTGCGATACTCATCCTCGACAGCCTCCTGGTCGTCGCTCTATTCCGGCGTGACAAAGGGCGTAAACGCCCTGTCGCCTCACAGCGGCGGCGCAGACATGCACGCAAGGGTCAAAACCAATCTGCATGACGCAAACAATCCATTTACTGGCGGAATCATTTTGAACGACTGAGAAGTAAACGACAAACGAAAGACGCCTCTACTGCGAGAGGCGTCAACGCACGCGATATTCAGATTGACTCTGCAAAAGCTGCATAGATCTTGTCCAGCGCCTGACTCACTTTTACCTCTTCTGAGAGATCGGCGTTGTGATAGATGTGTGCGACGCTATCTGGCAGCGCGTTTTGCTCTGCTATGCCATTCACCACATCATCTGGCACAGACCACTTTGCGTCTTTCGCGGGCTGCGTGAAGCCATGCAGCAACGAACGTACCATAAACGGATGATCTCCTGGATTGTTCTTTGCCAGCAACAATAGCTTCCGAAACGTTGCATAATCCATCTTCATCCCATATCGCCTCCGTATGTTCTACCTCACTATATCCTACACCCAAACCCATTATCCAGGTGAACCGTGCGTATCAAAAAATTGGCCCCTGCCAGATAAGACTGGAGGAGCACCCGATACAAACCATATCGAATTCATTCACGCCCGTGATTGTACGACAGAAAGATTACAATCAAATTTCAAACGCGTTGCGGTGGTGTAAAAATTTCTGAACATGAAACCCACAGCATGAAAACAGATATTGATGTTTGCCAACAGATTGCCTGTGAGTAAAATTGTAGATAACTCTGTGGATAACACCACTGATTTGTGGATAACCCTGTGGACTACGCTATAAAACGCTACATAGCGAGAATAGAAAGATAGAAGATCGCGTTTCAAGGAGTGGATAAAAAGATGATCGTGATTATCTTGCTGATTGTGATTGCTGTACTCCTGGTTCTCTTGCTCACTCAGAGAAACCGCAGGACTTACAGGGATCCATATCGAGACACCTACTATCGTACGGATATGCGTAACCCTTATGACCCCGTACCACCGGATTATCCGTCACCTGGATTTGGCGCAGGGTCATTTCTAGGAGGCATGGCCGCCGGTGCATTGCTGACCTATTTATTGGAACAAGGGCGGATTGATATGGGTCAATTCGACTATTTCAACGGCCTGGGTGAAGACCAGATGATCCACGAATTAATGCAACAAAACATTATTCAACAAGACGAAATTGATGCGTTGCAGCAGAGGTTAAACGAAGGACCTATCGGCGGCGATGGCTCGCCCGCCGATGACAACTATCCGAATCCCGACCCTTCTTACGCAAATGACGTAGATTACGATATCCAAGATCCGTATCAAGATGGAATCGATACGGACAGCTTCGATGACGGCAATTACGACGATTACAACAACCTATGATTTAGACGAGTTGCTCCAGTTGCCGAACATAGCGTTTCACAAGTGAAGTGCCTGGCAAGCGCGATTGTATCGCGTGAATCGATCTTCCAGCGCGCAGGGCTCGGATAAGCGGGTATGGCTGAAGGAGGAGTGCCACGAGCAAGTGCAAATCATCTTGTGCGAGCGGGCGCACGCGGTCGTATACCTCGATTAAGCGCGACATCTGATGCACCTGCCATGGCGCATTGCGGTGTAACACATGAGCAAGATCTTCCATTCGGACGTGGACAGAGGCGTTGTCAAAATCTATCAAGTGATAGCGCCCAAGTCTATCGACGACCAGGTTCGGATAATTGTAGTCACCATGGATGACCGCCCGTGCCTGAACTTCTCGTTCAATGGCGCGCTGAACGCGACGGTCATCCAATTGCCGAATGGCGCGCGCGCACAAATTGGTAAAATCACTTCGACTCCAATCTCCATCGATACGCTTGAGTATCCGTTTTTGCCGGGAGAAAGTCTCCTTTATCCGCAATGCCCGCATGCGCGACGGAGGTACAGACTCGTCAAACCCATGGCTTACGCTGTGGAATCTAGCGAGCGTTTCAATTCCATCTGCGAGTGCACGCGCGCGGCGAAACGCAGGATTCCCGCCGACAATCCACCGTGACAACACATAAAAACGGTGATGGTAGCGAATCGCCAAATGTCCTTCGGCGGTTCGAAATGTCGCTGGAACAAATTGAAAATTGTGATTGCGCACGTGCTCCTGAACGGCGAGTATAAACGACACTTCTTCCATAGGAATGCGGTACGGTTTCACACATAAAATTCCGTGCGCATTTGTGCGAACCCGATAAACATCTTTGATGGCTTGCCAGCTTTCGATTTGCATACCGTACGCCTGTTCAATCTCTGAGAACAACGTCATCTAGTTGTCCCCCTATCTACGTGAGAATGCCTCGTGTACTCCAGCCCCCCCTTGCTACGCCAACTGGTTGCACAAACGTGGAAGAATACTTTGCACTGCCTCGTCGACGCTTACCTGGTCCGATTTGATGACGAGATCCGGATGAAGCGGCGCTTCATATGTTTGGTGAATGCCAGTAAACTGTTGAATCTCCCCCATGCGAACCTTTTTATATAATCCTTTTGGATCCCGCTGCTCACACACCTCAATCGGACAGTTGACGTAGACTTCGATGAACTTGTCTTCTCCGATTTGCCTGCGCACCCTATCCCTGTCCTCACGCTGCGGCGAAATGGATGCAACGATAGGCAACACGCCATCGTCCATCAACAGTTTCGCCAACGCCCCTATGCGGCGCACGTTCTCTTGCCGGTCGGCGGGTGAAAAGCCGAGATCGCTATTGAGTCCCTTGCGGACCTTATCGCCATCAATGACAAACGATACAACGCCCCGTTTGTGCAATGCGTCGTGCAAAGCGTACGCAATGGTTGTCTTTCCTGAGCCGGACAAGCCGGTCAGCCAAACGACACACGACATAGACGATTCCCCCTCTTCTCGCGCTTGTCACATGGATTCAGTGGCCTGTAAATGCCCGAATTGCGCTATCAAACTTCTCGACACTATTTGCCCAGGTCCATTTTTCCGCCTCCCGCTCGCCACTTTCGGCGAGTCTGCGACGCAGCGCAGCGTCGTCGATCAACCGGAGGACGTCGTGCGCGAGCCGACTTTCGTATCGATACGACAGCAAACAGTTATCCATGTGCCGGCAATAATCCGCATTGCCACCTGAATAGGTGGTCACTAGCGCAGCGCCGCACTTCATCGCTTCCAGCCCAGGAATGGAGGCGGAATCGTAAGTCGAGGAGTTGACGAAGATGTCGGTCATGTTATACACGTCGCGCAGCGCTTCGTCGGTCTCCGGGGAATGAAAGACGAATCGGCCGCTTTCCCGCAAACGCTGCAACGTCGGTGAGATACTGAGTTCTCGGGCAGGACAAATGAGGTTGACGACGACACCTGGTCGACTCGCACAAATGCGTTCCAATTCTGTGATGAGATATGGCTGATCACGATGCCACGACCAGTTCCCCTCGGCGTGCCGGACAATGGCCGTTATCTGCAAGTTGGTGTTTTGCTCGCGCCGATGCAAGTTGCGAAACGTAGAACTCACGCCAACCGGTACAATCCGTCCGGAGATACCGTGGTTTAACGCGATGATTTGACGCTGCCACTCGGACAGGACAATCACCTTGTCTGTAAACTGATATGTGGGAAACGTCAGGTGGTTATCCGGCAAGAACGTCGGCTCGTAACAAAGGCTAAAGCGCACATGCAGTCCCTTGCCACTGGCGCTCGCCAGAGCAGCTGACGATACAGTCAAGTAATAGTTCGACACAATCACGTCACTCACCGGATAATCCTCTGGGCGCAAATAAGGCTCTTTTGTCCGAATGATGCGCGCTTGTACGGGATAATCCACGTCTCCCTGTGGCGGCATCAAAATCGTGACATCATGTCCGCGCGCGACGAGACCGTTCGTCACTTCCGCGAGCATGCGTTGGGCGCCGCCAATGCACAAGGTTAGAATCGGAAACGTAAACTTCACGGCTGCAGTCCCCCTTCCACCATCCGTTTCATCACCGATTTATACTTTTGCTGGACGACCAACAACTCTTTGGCAATCGCCCGCTCGTGTTTCTTCGTTCCCATTTCCCCATGCACCCGATAACGCACCAGCGGAACATCCAAATAGCGAAATGGGTAGTGTTGCAAAGCCCGCAACCAGAGGTCGTAATCATGAGTATACAGCAGTGTCTCATCAAACACGCCGACCGTCTCAAACACCCGCATGTCAATCATCACCGTGCAACCGTTGACAGGACACCACTGGCTCATCGTCCGATAGAAGTCGACATCGCTCGCGAACGCGGTTCCCACCTTGCCACTGATGAGCTCCCCTCGCTCGTTCATATAAAAAAACGCGCCGTAGCTAATCGTTAACTGATTCTCCTGCATCCATTGAACCTGCTTGGCCGTCTTGTCAGGCAGGAATTCATCATCCGCGCTGAGCCACGAAAAGTATCGCCCTGTCGCGTGGTGAATCCCTGCGTTCAAGGCACTGGCGGTGCCGCCGTTTTCCTTGCGTAAATAATGGATCTTATCGAAGTAGGGATGTACTTTCTCCACATGTTCGGTTGATCCGTCGTCGACCACAATCACTTCCAGATTCGAATACGTCTGCGCGAGCGCACTCTCAATCGCCTGTGCGATGTACGCGCAGTTGTAAAACGGGATGACAATCGAAACCTTCGGTTCCACGTAGTGCGCTCGATCCCGATGCGCGTTCTCGATAGCGGCAATCATCTCGCGCAGATATTTCTCCTTCGTAAAGCGACTTGCCGTGGCCACGCCTGCCTGTGACAACGTCTTGGCAAGCTGCGCATCTTGGAGCACGTGCGCCATCTGCGCGGCCAAGGCATCAGGGTCCCTTGGCGGTGTCAGCACGGCATTTTCCATATCCGTACAATAATCCAACAGGCCACCTGAATTGGTCGACACCACAGGCGTTCCACAGGCCATCGCCTCCAACGGCGGCAACGCAAACGCCTCAAACCACGATGTCGAAACGAACAAATCCGCGCCCCGATACAAGTCGGCCATCTCCTGTGCGCTCGTCGGTCGAAACACGCGGTAAGGAACGCCGTCCGGCAACGACAAATCCCCCTCCGGACAAACCATATGGACGATAAAGTCACCATTGTACGTATCGCGCAGCCGGGCAATGGCCGCTTGGAAATCAGTGAAACCCTTGAGTTCATATCCGTACGCCGGGTTGCGCGCGATATACATAATCACCTTGGGTGACCCGGTCACGTGTTGGCGCGGACCTGGATGAAAGATGTTTACGTCCACACCGAGGGGCACCACCTGGCTTCGCTGATGGGTATGCGCAGCAATTTGCTCATCCAACCAGTGGGAAATCGCAATCACGGGAACCCCCTGCTTATACGTCCAAAGCGCCGTTTGCTTATCCGGCACCCAATACGGTTCAAACCCGAGACTCAGTCGTACACATCGGTCCTTGTACGCTTCGTACGGCCCTATGCAGGTGGTAAAGAAGTTCGTCAAAATGAGATCGCCTTCCGGGATATGCTCGCGTGTGAGCACAGGCACCACGGAAAGCTTTGCCTGAAGGTCGTACTGCACCGTACCAGACGCAGGCATGACGACTTCGGTGTCATGTCCTGCTGCCTGTAGGGCATTGGCAATGTCCACAAGCACCTGACACCCGCCACCAATGTGCAGGTCCCCGACAGGGATCACAACTTTCATCGATATCCCCCTCACACGATTTACTCGCGTAGTTTTGAGCATCGTACGCAAATCACCCCTTGGCTGATTGGACAAATCGACGACCACGACGCGGGCTTTGCGTCCAACTTTCCGAGCTTACGGCGGTTCGCCCTTTCACTTTTCGCGAACAGACAATATCAGTAGGTATCGACCAAAGGAGGGGTTTTGCGTGGATTTGCGAAACAGCAATGTGCTCGTCACCGGTGGGGCGGGCTTTATCGGCAGTCATCTCGTGGAACAACTGATTGCCACTGGTGCCAATACCAAAGTGTTCATCCATTACAACTCGGCCAATTCGAGGGGGCTGATTGACACACTGCCGGTCGAACTGCAGAGCGAGATCGACATTGTGCAAGGAGACCTTCGTGATTCCTACGCGGTCCACAACGCCGTCAAAGGGGCTGATATCGTCTTTCATTTAGGAGCACTCATTGCCATCCCGTACTCCTATCAGAACCCTTACGACGTCGTTCAAACCAACGCCTTAGGCACACTTCACGTGGCACAGGCTGCACTCGCAAACGGCGTTCACCGAATGATTCACACCTCGACCAGCGAGGTATATGGTACGGCACGCTACGTCCCAATGAATGAAGAACATCCTTTACAAGGGCAATCACCCTACTCAGCCAGCAAAATCGCGGCGGACAAAATTGTCGAGAGTTTCTATTGCTCCTACCAGTTGCCAGTGGTAACTGTGCGGCCGTTCAACGCGTTTGGCCCACGCCAGTCACTGCGCGCAGTCATCCCAACCATCATTCAACAGGCGCTCAATCATTCGGAAATCGTTCTCGGCAATCTGTCGGCAACCCGCGATTTCACATATGTAGAAGACACGGCACGCGCGTTTCTCTGCGCTGCAACCGCGAAGGACGACGTACTCGGGGAAGTGTTTAACGCCGGTTCCTCGTTTGAAATATCCATCGGAGAAATCGCTGAACGCGTCCGCAGCTTGGTTGGCGGCGATATTCCCATCCGTGTCGCACAGGAGCGTTTGCGCCCCGCCAAAAGCGAAGTCGATAGGCTGTTTTCGGATAGCCAGCGCGCTAAAGTGAAGCTCGGCTGGCAACCGACGGTTTCCTTCGACGAAGGCTTGCGGCGAACCATTACGTGGATCTCTTCGCACCAAGACCGATACAAGACAAACGATTACGTCATTTGAGGAGGGAATCAAGTGGAGGCCGTCATCATAACCGGAGGCAAAGGGCTACGGCTAGCTCCCTTCACCAAAGTACTCCCGAAAGGGTTGTTGCCAATTGGCGACCAGCCGATTCTTGAAATTATTGTAAAACAACTAAAATATCACGGATTTACCACCATCCACATGGCGTGCGGCTACCTTGCGTCACTGATCCAAACCTACTTCGAGGACGGCCGCAAATGGGGCGTCGACATCGATTACGTCGTTGAAGACAAACCACTTGGCACCATTGGCCCTCTGCGCAAGGTGCCTTTAGTCGGGCAGGAACCCGTATTAATCATGAATTGCGACGTTCTCACCACCCTGGATTTTCGCAACATGATGGCGTTCCACCGCGCCACTGACAGCTCTTTGACCATCGCATCGCAAGACCGTCGCGTTCCCATCGAATTTGGGGTACTGCGAACGGACGGCATTCGAGTTACCAAATTCTTGGAAAAGCCTGAACGCAGAGAACTCGTCAGCATGGGGATTTATGTGGCAGACCCGGCGCTTGTTCGCCACATTCCACAAGACACGTACTACGATATGCCCGACTTGATTCTCAAACTGCTGGCCGCCGGAGAGCCCGTACAACATTATGAGAATCAATCGTTTTGGCTCGACATCGGACGCCAATCCGATTTTGCGCAGGCGAGTGAGATCTTCCCTTCTATTCAATCGCAGTTACTGCCGGGGGAGATCACATGAATAGCACACAAACAGCACTCGTGACTGGGGCCAACGGGTTTGTCGGTCAACATATGGTTGCCTATCTCTGCGCGCGCGATATCCCTTGTGTCGCCACCGGGCGAACGGGGGCGTTCTCAGGATCACAGGCCGTTTTGTACTACCCATGCGATATGTTGCACCGTGAATCGGTATACCAGATGGTGAAACAAGTCTCTCCGACTTACATCGTCCATTTGGCAAACGCCAGCAGCGTACCTGAGTCGTGGCGCCGCCCAACGCAATTCATTCGCAACAACGTATTGGCGACTGAACATCTATTCGACGCTCTCGTGAGGACAAACACCCGGCCGCGAGTTGTCATCGTCGGATCCGCGCAGGAATATGCACCACCTCGAAACGATGTGACCGCACTGCCCTTGACGGAGTCCTCGCTCACGATACCCAGCAATCCTTATGGTTGGAGCAAGTTGTTTCAAACGTGGCTCAGTCGCTATTACGCGTCGCGGTACGAGATCCCGGTGGTCGTCGCTCGTACCTTTAACCTGATTGGCCCCGGCGCAAAAGGTGGCGTTTGCGCCATAATTGCGCGCACCATCGCCCGTATGGAACGAGCTGAAATCCCGCAGACATTGACCCTGGGGCCCGTCGAGGTACAACGCGACTTTTTGGATGTGCGCGACGCGGTTTCTGCGTATTGGCAACTGGCCACGTATAACTGCCTATCCAAGCCAGGGGAAATTTTCAATGTCTGCAGCGGCAAAGCGCGTGCACTCTCGCAACTCGTCCATCATTTTCGCAGCGTCGCGCGGGTGACGTTTGATCTCATAGAGGATACCCGCCTTTCTCGGCGTGAAGAACCAGCCATTGTCTGGGGCAGTCCCAAAAAAATTGAGGCGGCCACGGGATGGCGACCAACGTATTCGATAGACCAATCCATCGAGGACATTTTGGAATTTTACCGGGCGCAAACCGCCCTGCCTGAGGAGGGATTGTCGTGAATATCATGACCATCTTTGGAACGCGACCGGAGATTATCCGCCTCAGCCAAGTCATCGCCAAACTGGACAAGTGGGCCGGTCGCCATGTGACCGTATATACAGGGCAAAACTTCGATAGGACACTCAGCGACGTCTTTTTTGAACAACTCAACATCCGTCAGCCCAACTACCGCATCCACCTTGAATCACATGCGTTTGGTGCGCAGGTGGGGCAAATGTTCACTGAAGTAGAGGAAATCATCCGCAAGGAAAAGCCAGACAAGTTACTTGTGCTCGGAGACACGAACAGCGCCTTGTGCGCGATACTCGGCGAGCGAAACGGCATCCCTGTCTACCACATGGAAGCCGGGAACCGATGTTTCGACACCGACGTGCCTGAGGAATTGAATCGCCGCATCATCGACGCAGTCTCCTCCTTCAACCTGCCCTATACACCAGGGAGTCGGGACAATTTACTGCACGAAGGGATTCATCCAACGCGAATCTGGGTGTCGGGCAACCCAATCTACGAAGTGCTTCAAAGCTACCGAACAAACATTGCAGCAAGCCCAGCACTTGAACAGTTCGGGCTCGCTGAGCAGAAATATTTCGTCGCCACCGTACACCGCGCTGAAAACGTCGATGTAAACGAGCGACTGAACAGTATTTTTCAAGGATTGACGCACATCGCAGAGGAGTGGGATTATCCAGTACTCGTCAGTGTCCATCCTCGCACGCGAGCCCGTCTCGAACAATTTGGCATCTGTCACGACCACCCTCGCCTTGTGCTACACGAACCTTTAGGGTTGTTCGACTTCGTCCGGCTGCAACAAGGTGCGCGTTGTGTCATCACCGACAGCGGCACAGTCCAGGAAGAAAGCTGTATTCTCGGGGTCCCCTCTGTCACCGTGCGCAAAAGCACCGAACGACCAGAGACGATTGTCTGCGGCAGCAACCTCTTAGCCGGTGTGGAGAGTGAGCGCATCCGCGACGGCGTGCGCTTGATGGCACAATCCGCGCGCACCTGGACGTGTCCGGAAGGCTATTGCCAACCCGATGTCTCAACGAAGATCACACAGTTTCTGATTGGGGGGCTCTGCGATGTTTAAGGACACGACGATTTTAATTACCGGAGGCACTGGTTCCTGGGGTCAGACATTGACGCGAGCGCTCTTGCCACTAGAACCGCGAGAGATTCGGATCTTCTCTCGTGGTGAATTCGCGCAAGTCCAGATGCAGCGGGCCTTTGCAGCGAACGACAAGTTGCGCTTTATCATCGGTGACATTCGCGATCTCGACGCCGTACGCAACGCCTGCCAAGGGGTGGACTACGTATTTCACCTAGCTGCCCTCAAACACGTGCCGATTTGCGAGCGCCAGCCGGAGGAGACGCTGAAAACCAATGTCACCGGCACCCAAAATATTATCTCTGCCAGTATTGAGGCGCGCGTGCAAAAGGTGATTGACGTCTCGACCGACAAGGCAGTAGAACCAGCCAATTTCTATGGTATGACAAAAGCACTCGGCGAAAAGTTGATGATTCAAGCGGATGAGATGAGTGAACACACGCGTTTCGTCTGTGTCCGCGGCGGTAACGTGCTCGGCAGTAACGGCAGTGTGGTGCCTTTGTTTATTGAGCAAATCCGGGAGAAGCACGTCGTGACACTGACGTCACAAGCGATGACCCGCTTTTTCCTCACGCTTGAAGACGCCATTGGGTTACTGCTTCACGCGGCCACCATCGCGCAAGGCGGCGAGATTTTCGTCATGAAGATGGGGGCGTGTAAAATTGCCGATCTCGCCGCAGTCCTCGCCCAACACTACGCCGACGAGTCCGTCGATATCGTCGAAATTGGCATCCGCCCTGGCGAGAAGCTGCACGAAGTACTGGTTTCACGACACGAGGCATGTCACACATACAAATTTGATGACCAATATTACGTCATCCTGCCGCAGCAACCAAAAGCTGCCCTGCTGAAAACGTATCGCGCATATCCGCGTTTCGAGCGCGAAATCTACGAGTCCAGCCAAAATCTGCTGTCGCAAAACGAAATTCGGCAAATGCTCAAGCGAGGTGGGTTCTTACAATGAAACTGCTGATTTTCGGCGGCGCCGGGATGGCTGGGCACGTGCTTAACCAGTACTTTCGGGACAAAGTCAAAGCAGACGTGTGGGTCACTGAGCGCAGTGGCCCAGCGGGCGAGCACAAAATCATTCTCGACGTGCGCGACCACACACGCGTTGAACAGGCACTAAAGCAAGTTCAACCCGACGTGGTGGTAAACGCGGTGGGCCTGTTAAACCATGTGGCAGAAGAAAACGTCAAAGATGCCATCTACGTCAACAGCCTCTTCCCGCACCTCTTAGCCGAACACGGGACAAAACAGGGCTTTAAGCTCGTCCACATTAGCACAGACTGCGTATTCTCAGGTCGCAAAGGAGACTACACCGAACGAGACGTCGCCGACGGCGACACCGTGTACGCGCGAACCAAGGCGTTAGGAGAGGTCACAGAAGCACCGCATGTCACCATTCGAACCTCGATTATTGGCCCAGAGAAAAAAGACGGCATTGGGTTGTTCCACTGGTTTACTCGACAAACAGGCGAAGTCAAAGGATATACAAATGTCTTCTGGAACGGCGTCACGACACTCGAACTCGCCAAAGCGACAAAGTGGGTACTAGACCACGACTTAACCGGACTTATCCACTTAGCCGCCCCACAAAAAGTTTCGAAGTATGCGCTGTTGTCCCTGATCCAGAAGATTTTCGAGCGCCAGGACATCCACCTAACGCCGACCGAATCCCATCCATCGGATAAAAGTCTAGTCAACACGAGGTCGGATGTTACGTACAACGTGCCAGACTACCAAACCATGCTCGACGAAATGAAGGCGTGGATGACAGCACATCGCGCCGCGTATGGACACGATTTCTCATAACAGCGCGAAGAGAGCCCATCGTCTCCTGAATACTCGCCGTGCTCATTGACAGCAATGGGTGCGGCGTTTTTTGGGGATGCCCCCTGGACATCCTTACCAAATGGCGCAACAAAAAATGGCGTGCCACTGCGCACACCATTTCGCCAATTGATTGACCGGTCATGGATACCTATGATTTTTATAATGTATAGCCAAATGCTTGCTGAAGTGGACCTACGACCCTCGCAAACGCCTTCGAGATCTCCGGCGTAAAGTGGGTCGCAAAATCGCCAATTGCCCCCTTGCGAAAGGTGCCGCATGTACGAGGGTCAATACTGTCTTCCATCCGGCGCACACAAACCGCTTGCGTCTTCGCGTCCACGTCTCCATCACAAAGATAGCGCACGAGACTCACCAGCATCTTTCTTCGCGACGCCTCGTCGCGAACGAAGTCCTCATACCGAACGACATAGGTGGACGGCTGTTTTAACCAGCCATAAAAAGGACTCACCCAATCGTGGAAGTTGGGATAATGAAAATCCCCATCATAGATGCCCTCAATCAACATGAGCAGCCGCTCCTCCTGCGTCGATGTATGGGTGAGCAAATAATCCCGCAGTGCATTCATTTGATGATACTCAGGCTTTTCAACGACAAAATGGCAAAGCGAAACGAGCACATCCCGTAAGTCGCGAATAATCAACAGGTGTTTCATCTGAAGACGTTGCAACATCCTCAGCCACTCTGGCGAGTAGTAAATATGACCCACCGCAAAATGCTCATCCTTCACTCGACCCAGTCGATAAAACGAGGCTTCGTAGTCCAATGGATCGAAAAAGGTATCTCCCGGGTCATGTGCCCACCCGGGCATACCAGAGATGATTTGGATTAACAGGTTCGTCCCACTCTTTGGAATCGAATTGAGAAACAACGTGTTCGGAATCAATGGCGTCGCCCTGCTCTGCATCGACGCATCCCCTTCCTTCACAGCAATCTCTTTCGCCGCCGCGCGACGAATCGTCTGGTCATCTGCCACGCCGCCTTCTCCTCTCTCCACTTGCGCGTTGCCGCCGTAGCTGGATAGCGAGTTCCCGTTCTCGCTTGCGCGCCTCATACGCCTCTCGCGCCAAGCGCAGTCGTTCCTCCGTCGACAAAGCGCGAAATGCCCGCCTATCCTGCTGAAGTGAATAACCATTCGGCGCCTCGGCAACCCCCATTGGAATTCTGCCGACCTCAAATGTACTCGCGACGGCGCCACTGACGCTATCCAGCACGGCCACGCGCCGCGCGCCAAAGCAAGTGACGTATATACTGCGCCCATCGAGAGACACGGCAATCCCCATTGGCAGGCCTGCCACAGGAAACTCCGCCACCATCTCATCCAAGGCCGTGTCGATGACCGCCACCTGATTGGCGCCGGGCTTCGTGACATAGACGCGGCGCTCATCTGGGGCCGCAGCTGCACTATAGGGCACCCCGCCGACTGGAATGGTTTTCACGACGGACTGCGTCAGCATGTCTATCCCGTGACGGTGTCGTCCTTGGCGTTGGTGACATACACTTTCCGCTTTCTCGGCGAGAAGGCAATCGATGTGGGATACTCGCCTGTCGACAAGGTCCATGGAACGCCGCCAGAACCAACGGGTACAAACGAGACCGTGTTGTCGCCCTTGCTAACCACTACAAGCCAACGCCCATCGGTTGTCAGCGCCAGTGCCGTCGGCTGCTTCCCAACAGGAATCGTCTGTTCTATCGCGTAATCCGCGAGGCGAATGACCGACACGGTATTTGCGCCCTCGTTGGCGACATATAAAAACCCGCGCCGCTCATCGACCGCCATCGCCACCGGCGTCTTCCCCACATCAATCGACGCGCAAAACGCATGTTGACGAATGTCGTACGCTGTGACAGAATCGGCGCCTTCATTGACGATATAAAGTTGTTGCCCGCGTCGATAGAGGGCGATGGCAGCCGGGTTATCCCCGACCGGCCCCACCGTGTCCACGTGCCCTTCACGCAAGTCGATCACGCTTAACGAATTGTCAACCTGATTGGTCACAAACAATCGAGTGATGTCCATCCTCCGTTCCCGCCCATTGCGTGCGACATAACGGACCTCATGCGTTAACCTACACACACCATGTATTGCTGCAACAAATCGTCACACGTCTTTGCCACAGAAAAGTTCGACGTCACCCAGTCTCTCGACGCCGCCCCCAAAGCAGTCAAATCCCGGTGCACTGCCGCGTTTATCTCGCGAAACAGGCGAGAGCGAGCTGCGGGAAACCGTGATCCGTGATCACCAAAATACATCGACCACGCCAAATCAAAATTGGCCGGTTCCACGAGACCAAAAAACCCGTGTTCGCCAATGGCCACCACGGGTTTTCCGCAAGCCATCGCCTCGAGTGCGACACGTCCGGTCCCCACGACCAAATCCGCCGCGGCATAACAGCGATTCATGTCCTGCCGATTGCCTAACAAGTGGATGAATTCACCCTTGCGACGGGCATTCAATTTGTTCGCGAATCGTTGCAAATCGCCAAATTGATACCCCTCCCCAACCACCAACAGATGCAGGTTTGGCATTCGACTCACACGGACATCGAGGCACACTTGCAAAAGCAAGCGGATGACGGCCGCCTTTTTCCAAGAGATGCGGCTGGCGCTTAGCACGACGAACGCCGACGGATCGATCCCGATTTCCCCTCGAACAGCACTTTTTACAGTCGGATCCATCGGCCGAAACACGTCGATATCCACGCCGTTTTGAATCAAGACCGATGCGTACCCTAAATTGGCGAGATAATCCTGAACAGGCAAACTGACACTGATACAGGTGCGGCACTGTTCTAAAGTCCCCTTGAGCGGCCCTACCTCGTAATACGTGCCATGGACGGTGAACAAAAGCGGAATACCGAGGCGCGAAGCGACGCTTGCGGCAATTGATCCGGAAGGCGTCTGGTGAGCATGCAGGATATTCACGCCTTGCTCCACGACAACGCGCGTCAGTTGTTCCGTCAGCTGGGCGCGCAGGGCGGGATCGATCGCGTCCGTCAGCGCAAATGGCAGGTCAAAGTGCGCGATGCCGGACGCCTGCAGTTGCGAAAGCAACGCCCCTCTTTTGCCTGCCACCAACACCTTCACCCCGCGCCGCTTCAACTCGCGTGCAATCGATAGGACATGCGTTTCTGTTCCACCGATATTGAGTTGATCCAACACGAATAGGACGCATGGTTGCACCAGATTCCCTCCTCGTTCTCCACAGTGTTTAGACAATCACCTGCACACCGTCAGATGGGCTCAATGATAGTAGGCGCGCGATCTCTGATTTGTGTGTTCGCGGTAGAAATAGAGCACGTCGGGGAGATTTTCAATGTTCGCGGGCGCCGACAAACAACGCACGATAAACTCGTAATCCTCCGCGCCTTCCACCCGCCGAGTGGGCCCGCCCACTTGGTCAAACAGCCGTCCGCGAAAGAGAATCGTGCCGTGGCACACGCAGTGCCCGCCGCTAGCGTAGACTTGGCGAATCTGCTCCCCATAGGCCAGCCAGTTGGAAAACTGCCCGGGTTCCTCTGGACGCCGTTTGAACGTTTTATAGTTAGTGCCAACTAAATCGACTTCCGGATGCGCGCGAAGATAATCCACCTGTCGCTGAATCCGTTCAGGATGGGAGATGTCATCCGCGTCCTGAACCGCGATAAACTCGCCCGCGCTCATGAAAAAACCGGTGTGGACTGCTCCTGCAAAGCCGATATTGCGAGGCATCGTCACGCTCAAAATCCGCGAGGCATCACGAAACCTGCGCGTCCATTGCTCCAAGACGCGCGTGGTGTGGTCGGTACTCGCGTCATTGACGACGATAATTTCAATATCTGGATAGGTTTGATGTTGCAGGCTGTCCAAGCAATCATTCAAATATTGTGCTGCGTTGTACGCAGGGACGACGATACTGACCAACCCTGGTCGCCTAGGAAACCCCATCGTCTGGCCACCCCCTTTGGTCACCGTATGCAGACGAGCAAACACGTTCTATAGACAACAATGGAACGTTTGAGCGTATCAGGCGACAATTTATCGATTGGGCACGTCAATTGGGCGAGTCACAAGCGACATGCGTGGGCACTGAAGGGGGGATCGCTACCGGAGTGCCGCGTCCAACTTCGTAAAGGGGAGACAAACGATGGTCAAACATCGGGAGAATCAACAAGCTGAGGGACATACAACTGGTGGAGAGACAAACTGAACGGATTTATATGCCGTCTGCGATTGGAGGTACGCCAGATGGGTCTGCACGCTGTTCTTTTCCCATACACAGACGACCGAAGTTTGCAACGGGCGCTGAAGTCGCTGACACACGTCCAACATGCGCTCAGCCGCGTGACGATTCTACGCCGCAACGAACAACGCGATTTGCCCCTGGGCACATTCACAAACAACTTATCCGCCCCAGTGACCACACATCTTTTGAACGGAGACTGGCAACGGACACCACACCTACCGCATGAACCGAACGACATCTTTCTCTTCCTGCACGATGAAGATTTTGTGAGCGCCCCGCTTCCAGATATCGTCCAAGCGTGGCCGGACAACATCGAGGTGGTCACGTGTCCCAGCACCGCGTACCCACCTTTTTACAAGCGACCACTACTCATTCGCGCACAAACCTACGAAGCGCATTGTGCTCATTTGGGACATTTGTTATCTTCCGACTCGGAAGCGGGACTTGCGGCTTGCCTGCCACAGCTCGATCCACACCAAATCCTACATCTGGATGTCCCCTTTGTGCGACAGACCCGGCGAAGAAACAGTCGGTTTTATCCAGATAGAGTCGCCTATCTGACGCATTTGAGCAGCGCTGCCGCAACATTGGGCGACCCCAGCCAGCCGAACGTCGGCGTTCTGCTCGCCGCGTATCAGGCAAGTACCACGATTGACACCGCGCTTTCCTCGCTCGCGAGCCAACGCGTGGCGGCACGCGAAATTTTGATTGTCGACGACGGATCACAAGACGATACAACCTCGCGCATCGAAGCATGGCTTCCGAAACTGCAGAACGCCCGATTGATTCGAGCAACTGAAAATCAGGGAAAAGCTCAGGCACTCAACATGCTCGTTCCATACGTAAGCTCGGACTTCGTCATGGAGCTCGATGCGGACGATTGGTTAGACCCGAATGCCATCGCGATCATTCAGCAATTGGTCTCGCAAGTGTCCCCAGAGACCTCGCTTCTCTATGGAAACTTTCGAATCTGGACCAAGCGCCTGCACACGCTGCAACTCGCCGGCGTCAATCGGGGCCACCAAGTGTATGAACCGCGGGAGCTCCTCACATACCCCCTCCCGTTGGGGCCGCGAATCTACCGAACGTCGGCGCTACAGGCTATCGGCGGCTTTCCAGTCCCGACGTTTGCCGACGGCCGATTGTACGAGGACGTACTCGTCACGCGCAACCTGATGCGCCAAGGCGCCATCCGGTACGAGGACTTCACCGTCTACAACGTCCTGCGACACGCCGACAGCATCACGCGGCAACATCAGCACGCCTGGCCTCGATTCGTCGAGCTCTATCAACGGGACTTCCTCAACTAGCATTTGAAAATAGGCATCCTCCCCGCGCTGATTGTCCACTCGCTCGTCCACATCGCGACATAGACTGCAGTATCCAAACAAGGGGAGGAATGGCACATGAGTGACATGGAGCATCGTTTACACCATCGCAAAGGCGCGAAGGTGAACATTTTCACCAACGACGGTAACCAGATTATCGGCACGCTCGACTCGATTGAAGACGGTCTGGTCCGGCTGACCAATGCCACAGTCTTCAAGAACTTCAAGCGTCGGTTGAGTGATACGACGGTGTTTGTCGTGATCGACAAAATCAATTCGTTCCATCGCGTTCGCCGGAGTCACCATCATCATCATCGGCACCACCACCACCATCACAAATGCCACGAGCACAAGCACCATCATCACGAACACAAGCATCACCGGCACGACTGTTGCGACTGCGAAGAGTGACGATATCGCACGGCGTCACATCGTGCGCATGGGTGGAAAGCCCATGCGCATGATGTGGGACGCAGCGAGGGGGGCCGGGGGCGGCTGAGGGCTGCGGGCCGGGGGGCTGGCAGCCGGGCGGCCCGCTTAAGACCACTTTTGTACCTTATTCGCGCAAATTTCCGCCAATTCACACGAATAGAGCAGATAATCTACCTTATTGCCCGCCGGATCGCCATTTCGCGAGCCCCAGAGAGGAAATAAGGTATTTTTTCGACGCTATTTGCCGCCCGCAGGCCGAGTCTGTCTTAATAAGACACCCGTGTTGCTCAACGCCCCGCGCTGACGGCCGGACGGCCTGGCGCAAGGCCGGGAGCGGCGAGTGGCGGCCAGAGGCTGGGTGACTGGCAGCCGGGCGGCCCACTTAAGACCACTTTCGTGCCTTATTCACGCAAATTTCCGTCGATTCACACGAATAGAGCAGAAAATCTACCTTATTGCCCGCCGGATCGCCATTTCGCGAGCCCCAGAGAGGAAATAAGATATTTTTTCGACGCTATTTGCCGCCCGCAGGCCGAGTCTGTCTTAATAAGACACCCCGTCGTGCCCCAACGCTCTGCCCGCCCCACGCCCCACGCCCCACGCCCCACGCCCCACGCCCCGCACTGCCGCCACCCGCAACAACGCACCTCCCATCACACCGCATCCCCGCAAATCAAATTCACCCTTGACCATTCGCGCGCCTTCGTTAAAAATATATTGAATTCCACAATATTTGAAAGGCGGCGCAGATTCAGATGGACATGCTCGATTTTGGCTCCCCCCGCCAAACGTATGATATTCGCGTGGAGTATTCGCTATTGTACGAGTGCGCGCTGGGCATTGGCGCGTTCACGTGGGACGAAGTCCATGACAAGTTGGACATTGGACAAGCACAAGTGCTGCAGATAAAGAGGCAAATGTCCGAAGCGCTCAGGCGCGAAGTGTCGTTAGCGGGGTTGCACCACACTTGGCGCAGTGTGCTGTTTTTGATCCACCGGTGCCCCTACCTGCCCTCGACCACACAGGAAAAACACCTGCCTGTGTTCATGGACTGGCTCAAGGAAATCAAAGACAGCATTCGCACGGAAGCAGCACCCTACTTGGGGGCGTCGTATCAGGCACCACTGGCAGCCGCCCTAGCGGGCAACGCGCTGGATATGCAGAAGTTGTTGGACGAGCACCACGAGAACCCCGTCATCTATCAGAACCTTCAATACTTATTCGCGGTATCGGCGGAGCAATTGTTGGATCACATCAAGCGATTGGTGGAGGGGTGGTATGAAGAGGTTGTCAGCCGCGACCGAAATGTCGTTGCGACTTTGGAGCAATCCGCAGCGCAAACATCCGCGTTGTCCCAGAACGTCAGCCACGAGAAACTGATTCACACCGTCACGCGGGGTGGCGAGTTCGTCGCGGAGCCCGGCGTGACTACGCTGTGGCTCATTCCGCAAGTCTCGTATCGGCCGTTTACTATCCGCAACCATTTGCCAGGGTATGCCGTTTATTATTACCCGGTCGATCCCGATGCCCAAACCGGCCTAGACAAAAACCGTCTCATCTCAAACATTGCGGCCAAACACAAAGCCGTCGGCGATGTACTACGCGTTCGGTTACTAGAACTGCTCGCGGCATCCTCGAGGTCGTTAGCAGAATTGGCCCAGGCCATTGGTGCGTCAAAGCCGTCCACGCACCACCACCTGTTGCTTCTGCGAACTGCCGGATTGGTCCACGTGGACGGTGGAGTCTATGGGCTCAACGTCGACGAAGTGCTGGCCCTCGGCGAGGAACTGTGCCGCCTGCTCAAGTTGGATGGCGTCAAAGCCGCACAAGAGACGTCACAAGGGCGGTGAATGACATCCGAGATTCCATTTGGCAAAATCGCGACTTCGTCTCGTTACTCGTCGGCAGAACGGTCTCCCAACTCGGCACCGCCGTTACGACCTTCGTCATCCCGTGGATGCTGCTTGAGGTGACCGGATCGGCAACCCAAACCGGAATCGCATTCGCCATCGGCTTCGTCCCGTACATTCTCGTATCGCTGCCGGCCGGCGTGTGGGCTGATAGGCTCCCTCGCAAGGCGCTGATGATGGCATCCGACGGAATTCGGCTGCTACTCCTACTCTCCATCCCGCTCGGCCATCTGATTGTTCATCAGGTTTCCTTATCTCTGCTCTATCTCACACAAGCAGGCATCAGCGCGCTATCGGCCGTGTTTGATGCGGCATATGATGCATGCCTTCCAAACCTGGTCACAGCGAATCAATTGCCCACGGCGAACAACGCGATGCAAACCGCCGTCTCGCTCAGCCGCATGTTCGGCCCCATCGTCGGGGGTGGTGCTATCGGTATCATCGGCAGTGCAAATACAATCCTGCTAGATGTAGTCTCCTATGCGATATCCATCGGCGCGACCTGTTCCATCCGCAGGCCGTTTGCCGCAAGAACAACGGCAGTACAAAGGCGTGGGTTCTGGCGCGAACTTCGGGAAGGCCTGCTATTTGTGTGGGGTATTCGCCCTTTGCGACAACTGATGCTCTACGGCACAGCCGTCAACCTCGTCGGGCCGGGTATGGACGTGGCGCTTTTGTATCGCATTCAGCACGTGTTGCGCCTGCCGTCCACATGGTCCGGCATCGTCATGGCGGGCTTGTCCATCGGAATGGTCATCGGTGCCGTGACAGAACGCGCACTCCGCCATCCGACGCAGATGATGCGATGGCTCATCCTCTCTGCTTGGCTGCAGGTGCTTCCTCCAATCGTGCTCACGCGAACCACGAATCCATACATCATCGCTCTCGTACAAGTGGGAATTGGCATCTTACTCGTGGCGTGGAATGTGCAAATCGTGACGCTGCGTCAAACACTGGTTCCAGACGATATGCGTGGGCGGGCACTGAGCGTCAGCCGCTTGTGCATATGGGTGTCCATCCCACTCGGGGACGCAATCGCCGGATCCATCAGCGAACACTGGGGCACGAGCGCATACTTTGTCATCGCTGCATGCGTCCTTTTCTCAATGGCCATATCGACCGTGACGACGCGAATCTCCTTATCCAGTTAGCGGCACACCTACATACAGTTTTTCGACATCCTCCTTGTCAAACGACGGCTTCACATCGTTCTCCAACGCGAAAAACTGACCATCGCGAAGTTTAACTAGATGATGCGAATAGGCGCTGTTGTGCTCAAACACAGCGTCTTTCGAGGCTGCCTCCATGTACAGCGCATCCAACGCGACATCGGAAAATTGACGCAGCGCATCGAGCCTGTCCGCCGCAAGGACAGGTACAAACTCGCCAATATCTGCGATCCGCCCGACATACTCCACCCGCTCCATCTCGACACCTCACCTATCATCCGGGATATTCCTCAGTGAACATTACGGTGGTTAAGATATCCAAGGATTGCACGAGATATGTCGGGTGATGTACGAGCCTACCGATGCCCGAGCGGGGTATCCATACCATCAAAAAGCCCGCCTAACCAAAAATCGGTTAGACGGGCGGTACGTCACACAATGTCCTCGGCCGCCGACGCGAATACACCAACCTCGTCGCGGATTTCGCCATCCTCACATGGGTTGCAATGAGGCTCGCAATCGTCTTCGCAATGGTGATGTTCGCGCAACTTTGTCCGCTGGAACGAATCAATTTTGTCCAACACGACATACAGGGTCGACGTGCGCAACCGACGCTTACCATTTTTGCGAACCGTGACATTGCGCAATCGGACGACATCGTCAAACAGCCGATCGAGTGTCCCTCTGATTTCATTGCCATCGTCCGTAAACAATGTCACTCGATTGTGACGAGACGACTTACGCTCATGTCTACTCATCCGCTTCGCCCCCCTTTCGTGTCCATAGTTCAATCTATGCAGAGGGGCAAGGTTTGCTTGGACACTCCCCTAGAGGCTTATACACAATGTAAACAATCTTTTTTACGAGCCTAAGTACGTAACACCAGCTGTCCGCGTCATCCCCCCGCTAACCGGGTGGCAATCCACGTAATCAAACCTGTCGCAATGGCCCCGACCACGGCTCGCCACAACCACATATGACTATCTTCCAACCGTTTGACGCGTTGCTCCAGTGACTTCAGCTTCACATCGGCAGTCTCTGCCTTTTCCCGCGTAGTGACCAAATTCTCCAACTCTGTCTCAATTCTGACCACTCGCTCGCGGAGTTCCTGCTCTCGCTCTGGAATCTGGTTCACGCCGCTCCACCCCCTATCAGGGTTGTCCTTAGATGTCTGTATTTTGTGCACGGGACACCCATTTGGAGACGGCGTTTAGCAAGGGCCAATCGGCTAATTCTTGAGCCCCTTAGCGCAATTGTTGCGCGGCGGCTTCATCCAGGACAAATGTGACTTGTGGATGCAACTGAAGCAAACTGGCAGGAACTGTCGTGCGAATATCGCCGGTGATGGCTTCCCGCACAGCCTGTGCCTTCGACGCGCCAACCGCGAGCAGCACAATGCGTTTGGCAAACAAAATAGACTGCAGCCCCATCGTGATGGCCCGCGTCGGGACGCGCTCCTCTGCGTCAAAAAACCGCGCATTCTGGCGGATGGTATCTTCCGTCAATTCCACGACATGCGTATGGGGCTTCAAGTGATCCGCCGGCTCATTAAACCCGATATGTCCGTTTACGCCGATTCCTAACAACTGCAAGTCAATCGGATGCGCCTGTAAAATCTCGTCGTACGCCCGACAGGCAGCCGTCAAATCACAAGCGGCACCCGACGGGATATAGCGGCAATCCAGCGAGAGATCGACGTGATCGAAAAGGTGTTCCCGCATAAATGCATGATAACTGTGACGGTCAGTGGGTTCCAAGCCTACGTATTCATCCAAATTGATGGTCGTGACATGTTCGAAACGAAGGCCGCGTCGGTGAAATTGCACCAGATGCTGGTACACAGGAATCATCGTGCCACCCGTAGCCAAGCCAAGGACGGGCGAAGACAATTGCGTAATGGTGGTCTCCACCAGCGTTGCCGTGTACAGCGCGGCGCCGTACGCGTCTGGAAAGACTCGAACCTCCATGGTCTATCACCTTTCAAAGAGCAAGATATCGTAAAATTCGTCGGCAACGATGCTGAATCGTACCTACTTCGCAAGGTTTAGGTACGTTGAAATACCTGTTTACCAGCCACCCACGTAGACACGACGTGAAGCCCTTCATCCAGTAAGACGAGATCCGCATCTTTGCCCACCGCGATAGATCCCTTTCGATGAATGAGTCCGAGTTCACGGGCAGGTACCGTTGACGCCATGTAGGCTGCATCACACAAATGGACACCGACTTGCCGAACCATGTTGCGAACCGCCGCGTCCATCGTCAGGGTACTGCCCGCGAGATGACCGTCATCCTTCAACGTCGCGACGCCGTTTTCCACCACCACGTCAAGTAGTCCCAGCTTGTACGCGCCATCTGGCATCCCTGCGGCCGCCATGGCGTCCGTGATGAGCACCAACTGTTCGCGGCCTTTGAGCCGATACACCAGTTTCATCACGTCCACGTCGACATGATGACCATCCGCAATCAACTCACATACCACATCTTCTGACAGCAGCGCCGCGCCAACGGTGCCACCTTCGCGATGATGAAGGCCACGCATCGCGTTAAACAAGTGTGTCGCGTGCGTTGCACCCGCCGCAACACCTGCAAGCGTCTCACCCAACGTAGCGTCCGTGTGTCCAATTGACGAAATAACACCCTGCTCGGCGAGCCAATGAATGGTGACCAGCGCACCCGCGCACTCGGGCGCAATGGTCACCTTTTTCAACAGTCCAGGGCCCGTAGCGGCAGTCAACCGCTCGAGAGCCTCAATCGAAGGTGGGATGACGAAATCGGGATTCTGTGCTCCACAGCGCTTCGGTGAAATAAATGGACCTTCCAAGTGCACCCCAAGAATCTGCGCGCCAGCCGTTTTGTCCTGCGCCTCTTTCACGGCTGCCAAAGCCTGCTCCAGTTGACCCATGGGGGCCGTTAACGTCGTCGGCAACCAGCCGGTGGTCCCGCGCGTAGCATGAAACCGACCGATGCACTCCAGGGCCTTGACCGTTCCGTCCATGACCTCAGCACCACTGCCGCCGTGGACGTGAACATCGATAAATCCAGGCAACAACCACTGGCCCTGTGCATCTATATGTACTTCGCCACCTTGGCCAGGGGTAGGGCGCGTACTAGCGTCGCCCATGTCGAGAATTCTGCCTTCCTCGACACGGACCCAACCGCCTTCCGTCACGCTTTGCTCCAGGACGATTCGGGCATTTTCAATGACAAAGGATGAATCGTGCTCTGCCATCGCCTTCACCTACCCCTCCTGTGGAATCACTTTCAGTAACCAGCTCTTTCGGGCCTCCACGTGCGACGCGGAGGATTTGTGCAATTCCTGAACGCGTTGCATGTTGGTCACTATCACAGGGGTCACCAGGCTCTTCGCAGTCCCCGCCAGCTTGTCGAGTTGAAGCCGTATCAGCGGCGTCCCAACCTCTATTTTGGCCCCCTGCTCAACCAATTTGGTGAATCCCTCACCTTTGAGTTCGACAGTATCGATGCCAATATGAATTAACAATTCCAACCCCTGAGCCGTCGTAATACCCACTGCATGGCCAGTCGGGAACAGTTGTGTCACGGTTCCTTGTACAGGTGCAACCACCGTCTCCGACGACGGCCGTATGGCCAATCCATCCCCGACCATCCGCTGTGCAAACACAGGGTCCTCGACATCCTCCAGCGGCACCATCTCTCCGTCAATCGGCGCATAAATCGTGACTTCCTTCGCTGGTTGAGCGTCATCCGATGGTGTCCGTCGAAATAAGTTTTTAAACATGATGCATCCCTCGCTAGCGGAATCTGTTGATTTCATCTGATTGGTATTCAGTCTGATAATTGGTATTCATTCTGATGGTATAAAGATTGTTCGCAGAAGTGCGAGACTCCTGCGAACTCAGTTACAATTCCCTCTAATCCTCTAGCCCTTCAATCAATTCAACCAGCCTATCCACAGCCACGACTTCATCTGGCCCTTCCCCGCGAATCGTGATGTCAGTCCCCTGCGTAATAGCCATCGACATAATGCCCAGGATGCTCTTGGCGTCTACCTCACCGCCGTCCTTGACCAAGGTAATCCGGCTGGCAAATGCCGATGCTTCTGTCACAAACCGCGATGCTGGGCGGGCGTGCAGGCCACTTGCGTTTTTCACCGTAACGGATTTCTGATACATGAGCCTCTCCCCCTGATGATGTATTGTCGGTTGAATCAGAGGCATTACATGAACTGTTTCATTTCTTCAGCTAACATATCGGCAATCGTCCCAACCACCACTTGTGCATGGTGTTGATTGAATCGAATGACACCACTAGAGCCAAGTTGCTTGAGCCGCGCCTCGTCAAACTGTTCGCTATCCTTGACGTTGAGGCGCAAGCGCGTCGTACAGGCCTCGACCTCCAACACGTTCTCTTTTCCACCCAGCGCGTCGAGGTACGCTTTCGCCTTACCTTCCATTGTACTGAGGTCAACCGTGGACGCCTGCGCTTGTTCACTTGCGGCGGCCACATGCGGTGAGCCTGGTGCATTCGTCACACGGTTGTCAGCGCTCGCAGCCGCAGGCAAATCTGCCGGGCCGTCGGTCGCCACTTGCATTTCATCAAAGATGAAACCTGCACCCGGTATCGATCCGCCCCCGTCATCCACCTCCCGCCCAGGCGTTTTGATATCAAAAATTTTGATACTGAAATAAAACACTACGAAGTACACGATGCCGAACGCGATTCCAATTGGGATGAGCCAGTACCCATGTGTCGCGTAATTGCGATTTAATACGTAGTCGATGAGCCCCGCCGAGAAGTTAAATCCGTCGCGGATACCCAGCGCGTAACAGACCGCCAAGCTCACACCCGTCAGCAGCGCATGAACCACGTACAGCGCCGGCGCCAAAAACATAAACGAAAACTCGATGGGTTCCGTCACCCCCGTGAGGAATGACGTCAGTGCCGCAGCGCCCATAATGCCTAAAACCATACGGCGGCGCTCCGGTTTTGCAGCAGCCACCATGGCGAGTGCGGCACTCGGCAGGCCAAACATCATAATCGGGAACATTCCGGCCATAAAGCCACCCGCGCTCGGGTCTCCAGCGAAAAAGCGCGTCATGTCGCCGGTCTTGCCATGCCAAGATCCGTAGACAAACCAAATATATGAGTTGACCACGTGATGCAATCCAAACGGGATGAGCAAACGGTTGAGCACGCCGTAAATGCCGGCGCCGAACGCGCCGAGATCGCCAATCCAGGTACCGAGGTCATTGATGCCCGTCTGCACATACGGCCAGACATATCCAAAGATCAGTGCCAACAACAGCGACAATATAGTGATAATCACCACGGCAAGTCCTTTGCTGCCGCCCATAAACCGGGTCCACACCGCGTCTTTTCGTCGACTGACTGCATTGAAGATGACACCAGTGATAATACCTGCAAGAATACCGCCCAATGCATCCAAATTAATCGTGCTATTGATGGCCCGCGCGCCATCCGTCAAAATTTCATACGAGATAAATCCAGCCAACCCGGCAAACCCGTGGTTATTTTTGGCGAAACCAACTGCAACACCTATCGCAAACAAAATCGGCAAAAAGTTAAACACCGCGTTGCCGGCAGCTGCCATAAACGGGATATTCAACGTATCCGGCTGCCCTAGGCGAAGTAACAAGCCTGCCGCAGGCAAGACAGCGATAGGCAACATCAAGGCCTTACCGACCCTTTGTAACTGACCTAACATAATTCTCCCCTCCTTAACAACCGCTTACATAGAGTTAGTGCCAAATGTGCCCCAGAACAAAGGCAATCAATAGACACGCTCCAGCTGTCACAATCGGTACAAATCGCCGTCCGCCAAAGAACGCGAGAACCGCTGGAAGCTTCGTGCGATGATAGCGATTGTACATATACCCCGCCAATACACCGGCAATGAGACCAGCCACCAACACAATAGAACCTTTGTCGCCAATGTCGATGGTCTTCGAGAGTGCACTTGCCCCCTGAATAATCACCTCGTAACCCAGAAATGCGGCGAGGGCTGCGGCACCTTGATTTTCTTTTGCCATGCCTATCGAAATGCCAACCGCGAGGATAATCGCGTAATTGGAGAGAACGGCGTAACCGACAGCCTGAATAAACGGCACCCCAGTGGCCGAAGGTTCTCCAATCCAGTACAGAATTGCGCCGATGGCGAACACAACAGCCATGACGCCGACAACTTTGCCGAACCCCAGTTTTGCCTCCATAGAAATCCTCCCTTGCGTCGAAATTCGCCGTCCTGCGCGACTGAGCACACGAAAAAAGGCAGACACGAGCCATCACAGCTCATGCCTGCCTTCAATCACGCAGTAACACGCTAATTGATATATAACATAGAAAAAATAGTTGCGCAAGTATTTGCATTTATCAGTGATGTTCCTGGCGGCTGTGACGACGGACTATGCTACGCCACCGGGCAAACAAGCACACGTCAAGATGAAAAGCGATCAACATGCAGCGTGAGATAAGCGATTTCATCCGTGGGAAAATGGATCTTTAGCTTCGATTCAATCACCTGCGTCACACGCCGAGCAATCCCGAAACTCTCCGGCATCTTTTCCATGATAGTATCTGCGAGCGGATTTTGAATGGGTTCACCTCTCAGAATGCGCTGAATGGCAAAACGCAAATGAATCATCATCCGCGCGTAGTTTAACTGCGATCTTGGCAGCGTCTTGCCAAGTAATCTCTCCAATTCCTTCACGGCTAACGTGACCGCGTCCGTCAAACGAACCGTTTCCCGAACCTTTCGGGCATGACTCGCAGAATGCAGATGCAATGTGAGAAATCCCACTTCCTCAATCGGAATGCCAATCTGAAATCTCTCTTCAATCCACTGCGCACCTGTCTTGGCAACCGCCCAAGCTCGTGGATAGAGCATTTGGATTTCCTCGATGAATGGGTTTTCAATGTTGATGCCGCCGCGCAGTCTATTCAATGCAAAGCCAATATGGTCGGCCAGGGCCACGTGGATGTGTTCGTGCAACTCCCTGCCCAACTCTTTTGCTGCGTATGCGATAATCTCTTCGGCAATGCCGATTACAGGCTCTGGAACAACCGAGAACAATTGCTCAAAATGCTGTTGATTCTCCTCGTGGACCAGCGTGAATCGCTTCTCAATCCTCGCGTCTGTCAACGGAAACGGGCTGCCTCGGCGCGCACCAAAGCCAATGCCACGACCAATCACAATTTGCTCGTCCTGGTTGTTCGCGCGCAAAATCAGGACATTATTGTTCAACACACGTTCAATGACATACGCCTCCACAACTGCCCCCACTGAATATCACCCCAGTTGATCTCGCTTTTCTGAAGTATATGGGCAACGGAGAAAGTTTTTCAACATACTAACTTTCTAACAACCAGAATTTCTAGATGAAAGTGCCTCATTTGCCGTTTCATATCTTATAATCAAATCTCAATGGGAGGTGCCACTGTGAAAGCGATACTCATCGGAATTCTTGCTTCTTTTTTCTTCGCTGTCACGTTCGTGGTCAACAAACTCATGAGTGACGCAGGAGGCAGTTGGCTGTGGAGCGCCTCGCTGCGCTATCTTTTTATGCTCCCCATTCTACTCATCCTCGTCGCCGCGCGTGGGCGTCAGCGCACACTCTGGTCGGAGATGCGCCGACATCCTTGGCAATGGGTATGGTGGAGCTTTGTCGGGTTTGGGCTGTTCTACGCGCCACTGTGCTTCAGCGCGGCATACAGCCCTGCGTGGTTAGTCGCGGGCACGTGGCAATTCACCATCATCGCGGGCTCCCTCGTCGTTCCTCTGTTTCGCGAAACGCGCTTGACGCCACAGGGAGTCATCCACGTGCGACGGCGAATTCCTATGAAAGGTATGGGGATGTCCCTTATCATTCTCGTCGGCATCGCGGCAATGGAATGGTCGCAGTCCACAAGAGTCCCTCTCTCGTCATTTCTCTTTGGCACAATCCCCATCCTGCTCGCAACGTTTGCGTATCCACTCGGCAATCGCAAGATGATGGAGCTTTGTGAGGGTAGACTAGACGCATACCAACGAACGCTTGGCATGACTATCGCCAGCCTTCCACTGTGGTTGATACTGGCGATTTACGAGACCTGTGCCCACGGGCTCCCGAGCGTAAATCAAACCTTGCAATCTGTTGTCGTGGCCGTATTTTCAGGGGTCATTGCGACCGTTTTGTTTTTCACGGCAACCGACTTGGCGAAGGGAAACGTGCATCAGTTAGCGGTCGTGGAAGCCACGCAGTCGGGGGAAGTCGTCTTTACACTCATCGGCGAACTGCTCTTGATTCCAGGAACCTCTATATCGGTGGGCGGCTTCGTCGGCCTGGCGATGGTTATCTTGGGCATGATTCTCCACAGTTTACTGTCGTCGCGGACGAAATCTTCCCCACACGACGAAGCCATAGAAGTTTCATCTTAAACCGCCAGCTAGCGCGGCGTTGGTACGCTCGCTCATTCGCAAAGGAACAGGAGGCCCCATCATGCGTCCTTTCACCCGGCTCGCAGTCTGCGAACCGGGTTATGCCCAATGTTCAATGCCAATGTCACGACTGATGCGTTTTGTCCACCCAGATGTGCGCAAACGGATCCTCTTCGAGATTGCGATTGATATAGTATCCGTGGATCCACGGCTGCACGGCGTACGAATACTTACCGTAATACAAGGGAACCAGTGTCGCATCTTGCATAGCCTGTACGGTCACCTGTTGGTACAAGCTCGCGCGTTGTGTTTGGTTCGTGTCCGTCTCGGCCTGATTCAACCACTCATCCACACGCTGATTGGAATACATCGTTGAGTTATTGGCTGGCTGCTCCTTCGAGTTCAACAACGTATATAAAAAGTCAGACGCATCTGGATACGTTTGATTCCAATCGATTAGAAATGACGGTTGATTGCCCTTGGCATTGAGCGTCAAAAACGTAGCCCAACTGTCTTCGTGAACATTCAAATCAATTCCGACGGCCTTCAAATCGCTCTGAATCTGATTGACGATTTTTAAGGTAGCCGCGTCGTTACTGCAGTAGAAGTCCACGTGAAGCGGCAAGGACACGCCGGAGGCTTTGAGCAGCTGTTTCGCCTTAGTAGGGTTATACGTATAATTGACGTCAGCAGGCAAATCGTTCACGTGACCAAAGACACCAGGGGGTGTGGGCTGGTTTGCGACAGAACCTTGATTGTCTAACAGCTTGACAATAAAGGGTTTATCAATGGCATATTCCACAGCCTGACGCACTTTGACGTTCGTAAACGGCTTCTGTTGGACATTCAACCCCATATACCAAATGGTGCCGGCTGAAGAAGTGACAATATCTTTTTTCAAGTTTGGATTTGAAATAAATTCCTGGTAAGACGATGCTGGAATCCCGCGCGTGTTAAACCCAAGCAAAGCCGTCTCACCGCGCTCAAAACGCATGGCGTCCAGCTGTTCGTTGTTGTTATACGTAAATGCGATTTGGTTTAGGTACGGGAGTTGGTTGCCAGACGCATCCTTTTGAAAATAATGCGGATTTTTAGTCAGGACGACCGTATTGTGATTATTGCTCTTCATTTCAAAGGCACCGGTCCCCATCGGTTTGTTTAAACCAAAGTCCGCATCCCCCACTTTTTGAATCCACAACGGGTCAATTCCGACAAAAAAGTGCATCGCCAAAATATTCAAGAAAAAGGGCTCAGGTTTGGTCAGGGTGATTTTTAAGGTATACGGATCTGGCGCGCTGACACCACGAATGGTACTCGCTGTTCCATCGTGATAGGCGGTTGAGCCTTCGATGATAGGATCAATCAACGATTCACCGGGCGAACCGATCTTTTTGTTCAGAATGCGCTCCAACTCTGCGATGTAACTGTCTGCTGTCAACTTGTCTCCATTCCAAAACGTGATGCCCTTTTGCAAATGGAACGTATAGGTTTTCCCATCAGGGGAGACTTCCCAGGACTTCGCCGCATCGCCGACAATCTGATTCGTCGTCCCTTTGTAAGTCACCAACTGGTCATACATCGACTGGACAAACTCGTCGGATAAAATGTCCTCCGCGACGGCTGGATCGATTGAATGGATATCGTCACTCATATCGACGTCGATTTGGCCACCCGAAATCGGTGTTTGTTGTTGACTCGCTCCCGATTGCCCCTTCTGTTGCGCCCCAGCCTGCGCCTGATTTCCCGGGCTCGTGCCGCATCCCGCGAGTAAGAGCGCAATTGCCGCGACAGTTCCCAATAAGATACAGCTTTGTCTTTGCCAAGCGTGCATGTGCAATCCCCCATTGCCTCTTGTCTTGAACACCTTCACCGAATCACGAAGTATGCGCATAAGATGCTTTATTGGCCCGCCACTGTTCAAATTCTTCCCGCACAGCTTGTAAGGCTTGTGGATTTACAGCGAGATCGTAAGCGGTCATCGCCAACGCCTTCGCGGCTTGGTTCAATGCGGTTAATCCCGCCTCGGATGCAGCGGCGTCACGAAACGCTGGCGTATGATTGGATACGTCCCCAATCCGGATGTACGGATGAATCGTGGCAGTCACTTGACCGACGTTGCCGATATCGGAAGAGCCAAGGCCTGCACGAGCAGGCGGATCAGACACCTCGAGTCCCAGTGAGACGAGATTCTCTTTAAATAGCGCTGCGAGCGCCCGATTGTTGTTGCGCTCGGCATAAATCAGCCCTTCCTCGATTTCGCATCGCGCACCGACCGCATCTGCACTGTGGCGGACGGCCGCATACACCTTTTCCCGAACCGCTGCGAGTTCCTCGACTGTGATGGCGCGCAAAATAAACTTTGCTTCACAGAATTCCGGAACGACGTTAGGAGCAGAGCCGCCCTTGGTAATAATGCCGTGAATTTTGACATCGCTCTTGAAGAACTGCCGAAGTGCGTTAATCGCGACGAACGATTGAATCACAGCATCTAGTGCGCTGATACCCTCCTCCGGTGCGGAGGAAGCGTGGGCCTGACGGCCGTAAAATTTAAAGGTAGCGTCGACACAGGCAAGTGACCCACGGTTGACCGTCGTGATGTTTCGCGGGTGACAAAGCATCGCCGCATCCACATCGTCAAATACGCCCGCGTTGCACATGATAATCTTTCCCCCACCATCTTCTTCAGCGGGTGTACCAATAACCGCAATGCGGGCCAGCAAATCTGGACAAGCGTCGCGTAGCGCCAAAGCGGCACCCACTGCTGCAGTTCCAATTAAATTGTGTCCACAAGCGTGACCAATTTCCGGAAGCGCATCATACTCGGCTAACAGGGCAATCACGGGTCCGTCGCTCGGCCCCCATGTCGCCCGGAAGGCTGTTTCAAGACCTGCAATCCCTGTCTCTATCTCAAACCCAGCCTCCGCAAGCGGTTCTACCAACCACTGCATCGCCTGGTGCTCCTGAAAACTCAACTCAGGATGTTGGTGTATATTCAACGCCAAAGTGCGAAGTAATGCGTCACGAGCATCTACAGCCTGTTCCACGCAGGACTTCAAGGAAATGTGTGATTCACCCAATCCGTCTGCACCTTCTCCCATCGCATCACGACATTCGTGTATAGGCTGTATATTAATCCTGAAAAATGTATAAGTAAAATTAATGTTTTTTTCTTTCGAGACAAAAAGAAATTTATATTCAGATAAAATAAAATCCGCTGAGACCTACCATTCACTGTCTGCTGCTTCATTTGAAAAGTTCTTCATAAAATCTATGAATTTATCAACCATCGTATATTGCAGCGCCGCTTCGCGATAAAACATCCAGGTGCCTCTTTTGACCATGACGCCATCTTTGCGAACGAGGTCAATGTGCTTCAATCCATCCCGACGGTGGACAAAATTGCTGGGTACAATGGCGTAGCCAAACACATTTTTGACCATCTCCTTGCACGTTTCAAAACTATCGACTTGCATACTGATGTGAGGGGGCACGTGAAATCGTTCATACCACCAATCATCAATCATTTGTGCCAAGGACGAATGCGCATAACTCGCGAGGTTATTCGCAAGGACAGGCGCTTTATAGCTGATTTGCGGAAGGCTTGGCAAATCGTCGAGATGGATTTCCGATTTTGAAATAATACAAATCCGCTCTTCACTCAGCAGATATTTGGCTTCCGGCCAGTGAAAATCTCCGCGAACGACACCAACGTGGATATCGTCGTGAATCAGCAGTTCATATATCTCTTCACTCCATCCCGTCGTCACATTGATATGGACTTTGGGAAAGTCAGCGTGATAACCCCGCAAAATCTTCGGCAGATTATGCAAACCAAAATAACTAGAAACGCCAACCCGCAGATTGCCCTGCACTTCATGGCTCATATTTGCAATCTTGTCTTTCGTCTGTTGTAGTTCCGACAACATCTTCTGGGCATAATGCACCAGATATTCCCCTTCTGGCGTAAACCCAATGCCTTTGCCGTTTCGAAACATCACTGCTGCACCAAATTCTTGCTCAAGTCGGCGCAAACGATAAGTCAGCGCAGGCTGCGTAATATATAAACGGTCAGCCGCGCGAGTCAGGTTCTTCTCCTGCCACAAACACTGCAGGATACGACAGTCTTTTTCGTCCAAACGGCGTCCCTCCTTTGAGGAGCATCACGCATCCTGCGACGCCCTCCCCTGCACATTGAATCCAATCTTCTCGAATGCCCCGTTCGGCAAGACAAGTATAGCACGCACATATGACCAACTGACTGCACACACGCCCCCTGGCATCACCGCGACATATTAAAAAAGCCACCCCGCAGGATTCCTGTCAGGGTGACCTTTCACATTTTCCCATATCCATTTCCACGCGACGCCTGATGCCGCAATCAAGGCTACTGCCGCAGGTGTAGCTTGGTCCACAAGCGTTCCCGATACCGCACGACAATCAGGCGGATGACCACAACCACGAAGAGTGTTGTCAACAGTGGAATGGGTTGTGCAAACCCGCGCCCACCGATGAATACCAGAAGTCCCACCAGCACGGTCAGAATCGCATGAACTTCCTCCCGTAGCGCGACGGGCTTGCGCAACGCCAACACATCCCGGATGACACCGCCCCCAATACCTGTGAACAATGCGGCCATCACGGTGGTGCCAAGGTGATGAGCATACTGTTCCGCATAGAGTGCCCCTTGCAGCGAGAACGACGCTAGGCCAATCGAGTCGAAGAAAATCCCCCACTTTTTCCAATGGCGAATCCACTTTGTCGACAAGATACACAACACGGCCAATGTGCACAACACCAAGAGCAATGTTTGACGATCCCACAACCGCGTCACGGGTACCCCGATGACCGTGTTGCGGATGACACTGCCTCCGAAAGAGGTCGTCAGTCCTAAGATAAACACGCCAATGATCCGGTACTTCGCCTGAAGTGCGACAAACGCCCCACTCGCTGCATAGGCACACGTTCCTATTCCGTGCACGATAAGCCATCCTAGGCTTTCCACTGCACTGCCTCCCAAACTGGCGTTTCAGCCATCCAAACGGTTGTCTCCATCGTGGAGCGACAAAGAGACTACAGCTTCTGTCCCATTCCCTCCGCAAGGCCCAGCATCAAGGCCAACGTACGGTTGATATCTGGGTTGCGAACCGCTTTGGCAAGCTGGAAAACACCCACACGTTCACCAGAGGCGAGTTTCGCCTGGCCGTGTTCAAGCCCGGTGACCATCGCATCCGTCAACTTGCTCAATTGTTCTGCATCCAACTTGCTGACCATGCCAAGGGCCGTCATCGCATTTTTGATGGTATTGAGAACAGACGGCTTGAGCACCTGTTCGAGTACAATCGACGCGACCTTCTCCTTTGAATTTAGGAGGGCGTGCAACATTTCGAGCACGCCGCTGTCATGCAAGTCCTGCACAAGCACCAGCAAACTTTTGATGGCGTCGCTGTGTGCAGCAAATACCTCCTGCAGTTCTTGGGTGACCTCCATCGATTGTTCCTCATGTGACGGTTCCAACCGATTAATGCTGGTTGTGGGCTTCGCCATGGGCGACCACCTCCTGTGCTTTCTCCTCGACCGGCACATAACCCTCACGATTCCACTTGCGCCATACTTCGACGCCTTGTTGCGGGTTGCGCTTGCCAAACCGCGGATTGTTCATCGGCAGTGGTGAACGCCCTTTGGCTTTCAGCACTTCCATGCGGACATATGTCTCTTTGTACGCTGGTGTATCCGTCCGAACGTCCGTTGCAGGTCCGGTCAGCAAGTTGACTGCCGCAAATTCACTCGTCGAGTTCATCGGCAGGTACAATTCATTGCCATGCACCCGATCGGTGACCACCACGTTTACCTTGACCTGACCATACGGAGATTCCAACCGTACGAGTGATCCGTCCACCAATCCCCGCTGCTGCGCCAATTCTGGAGACACTTCAACGAACGTATCCGGCACCTTCGAGCGCAGGCCTTCCGACTTGTCGGTCATGTTGCCCTCGTGGAAGTGTTCCAAGAGACGACCGTTATTCAGGTGTAAATCGTATTGTTTGGCAGGAGGTACAGGCGGGATCCAATTTGCTGGAACCAGTCGCGCCTTGCCATCTGGATGTGCAAACCCATTCGTGTACAACAGCGGTGTGTCCGTTCCATCCGGTGCAACTGGCCACAAGAGACTGTTGTAGCCTTCAAGGCGGTCGTACGAAACCCCGGCGAAAATCGGCGCAAGCGATGCTGCTTCAGCCATAATCTCGCTCGGATGTTGATAGTTCCAGTTGGCGCCCAGGCGATTTGCAATGGCCATGATAATTTGCCAGTCCGGCTTCGACTCGCCAAGCGGCTCGAACACCTGATACAGACGTTGAATCCGGCGTTCCGTGTTGCTAAACGTACCTTCCTTTTCAAGGCTCGGGCTCGCTGGCAACACGACGTCAGCAAATTGCGCTGTCTTGCTCAAAAACACGTCCTGTACCACGAAGAAATCCAAGTGACTGAGCGCCTCGTGGACGTGATTGGAGTTCGTGTCGACCCAGGCCATATCCTCGCCCATCAGGTACATCCCACGGAGTTTCCCTTCCAAAATGGCGTTCAACATGAACTGATTGTCCATGCCTGGCTCCGCTGGCAACGGCGTTCCCCACGCCTCTTCGAACTTTTTGCGCGCAGCTTCGTTCGTCACCAACTGATACCCCGGCAGCCAATTTGGCAGTGTGCCAAAATCGCAGGCACCTTGCACGTTGTTATGTCCACGCAACGGGAACGCGCCAGCGCCCGGGCGGGCAAAGTTCCCGGTAACCAGCAACAAATCGCTAATGGCGCCACTCGTCTCACTGCCGCCGCGCTGTTGCGTGACACCCATCGCCCACAATACAGCGACGCCATCCGCTTCATGAATCATCTTGGCCATGTCAATCAGCTGATCTTTGCGAATTCCCGTGACTTGTTCTGCGTAATCCAGCGTGTAGCGCTCTAGGGACTTCACGTACTCGTCAAATCCTACAACTTTGTCATTGAGGAACGACACGTCGTGCCATTGTTGGTCAATGATATATTTTGTCAGCGCTGAGAGCCAAACGTGATCTGTACCCGGGTTGGGCCGAACAAACAGATCTGCGCGCTCCGCCATCTCGTGCTTGCGCAAGTCGACCACCATCAACTTCTGACCGTTCAGTTTGTGCGCACGTTTCACGCGCGTCGCCAATACCGGGTGTGCCTCAGCAGGGTTGGCACCGACGATGATGACCAAACCAGCACTTGCGATATCCTTGATGGTCCCTGCGTCGCCGCCAATGCCGACCGTGCGCATCAAACCGTCCGTCGCCGGCGACTGGCAATACCGGGAGCAGTTGTCGATATTGTTCGTACCGATAACGGCGCGCGCCAGTTTCTGCATCAAGTAGTTTTCTTCATTGGTCACCTTTGACGACGAAATAAAGCCAAGGGCATCCGCACCGTACGTCTCTTTGATCTCGCCGAGCTTGCGCCCGATAAGATCCAACGCCTCTTCCCAAGACGCCTCATAGAACGAATCCCCGCGACGAATCAATGGCTTCGTCAAACGCTCTTCACTATTGACGAAATCCCAGCCAAATTTGCCTTTGACACAAGTGGAAACGCCGTTGACTGGCGCATCTTCGTTCGGCTCCACCTTGAGAATTTCGCGTCCCTTCGTCCACACGTCAAACGAGCAGCCGACGCCACAGAACGTGCAAACCGTCTTCGTCTTGCGAATGCGCTGTTCGCGCATCGCCGACTCGACTTCGGAAATCGCAAAAATACCGCCGTATCCCGGCTCGACTTCCTTAATCAAATCAATCATTGGATTTAAAACGTCGCCCGGGATGCCTGACAGAAACCCTGCGTTGCCAAGCATCGACTTCTCCATCAACGCATTGGTTGGGCAAACGGACACACAATGCCCACAAGACACGCAGGACGACTCGTTGATGGCGACGTCGTCATCCCAAATCACGCGCGGCATCTCCCGTTCCCAGTCAATCGACAGCGTCTCGTTGACCTGTAAGTCCTGGCACGCTTCGACGCACCGACCGCACAGGATACACTGATCTGGGTCGTACCGATAGAACGGATTGGACATATCCTTGTCATAACCTTTCGGCCGGTAAGGATATGCTTGGTGCTCGATTTTCATCAATTCCGCCGTGTTATGTAGCACACAGTTGCCGTTGTTGTTGTCGCACACCGTGCAATACAACATGTGGTTCTCAAGAATTCTATCCATACCCTCCGTGCGCGCGGCACGGGCGAGATCTGTCTCTGTCTGTACCTTCATCCCAGGCATCACTTCGGTGGCGCAGGCACGCACCAGCTTGCCGTCGACTTCGACCATACACGTGTCACACGTCTGAATTGCACCCAAGTTTGAGTGATAACACACGTGCGGGTGTTCTATCCCATTGTCCAACATCGTCTGAAGAATGGTTTGACCCTCGTAGCCGTCATATGCCACTCCGTCGATATGAACAGGGAACTGAACGCGCAAAGTACTACTACTACTCATTCCAATACCCCCTGTAAAAAATAAAAACTCCACCAAAACCAGGAGCCCTGTTGCAGGGAAACTGGTTTTAGTGGAGTAGTTTGAAGCACATCCTGTACTTTTGCACCAATCCTCAACGTTTCAGTTGCGCCTAACATTTTAACAGAATCAATTCAAACCGTCGAGTCCGAGGGGTCTATCAAATACGTAAACCGTGATGGCTGTGTCGAGATCGACATCAAAATCGCAGAACAGCGTAACGAGACGCGCCCCAACCACATTTTCCACTTCGGCCCGCAATTCCTCGTCTTTGTAGATCTCCTTGATAAACGTGGTGCGCAATTCGCGCACGATTCGCCGCCCGTCTTCCGTGCGAACAGCGAATTTCTCAACACTCGTCAAATTGCCTTTCAGCTCACAGACGGCCCAAGGGCCGACAAATCGCGTGGTGATTTGCTCCGGCCCTTTACCGACGTGCTTTTTGCGGATCTCTCGCACCAAATTGCTAAACGTGTGTGCGACTTTTGCTGTATTCATGAGACCGAATTGGACCTCCTCCAAGTACGCCCTGACCCACGTGTCCTTTTGACCTTACGAGACGCCGTAAGAGGTGGGGTGCAATTCGACACCCGGATTCTTATCGAGCACGAGACGAATTGTAAACTCGTTCGGGAACAGCATCACAAACCGGTCATCGTGATCTTTGACGACGATAATGGCCTGACGGTCGTAGTTTAATTGTTCAATTGGAACTGGCGACACCAACCAGCGCGCGAACGAATAGGGCAGGTTGTGCAGTTCGACTTCGGCGCCGTACTCCGCCTTCATCCGGTGTTGGAACACCTCAAACTGCAGTTGCCCGACCGCGCCCAGCACCATGTCCTCGGTGCGATTCGCCTGCCGGAAAACCTGAATTGCACCCTCTTCAGACAGTTGTTCCATCCCTTTGTGAAATTGCTTGTACTTCAGCGTGTTCTTCACGTAAACCCGAGCAAAGTGCTCAGGCGAGAACTGTGGAAGCTTCTCAAACTGGAACTTGTCTGCCTCGCACAAGGTGTCCCCAATGCGGAACAGCCCCGGGTCAAAAATGCCGAGAATGTCTCCAGGATACGCCTCATCGATAATCTCGCGGCCCTGGCCGAAGAACTGTTGCGGCTGCGCGAGGTTTACTTTCTTCCCGGTCCGCACGTGATTGACCGTCATCCCGCGCTCAAACCGGCCAGAGCACACCCGAATAAAAGCGACTCTGTCGCGGTGTGCAGGATTCATGTTCGCCTGGATTTTGAAGACAAAGCCAGAGAACGGCGCATCCGTCGTGACCACCCGGCCATCGTCCGTGGGGCGTGGGCCTGGGGGTGGGGCGAGATCGATAAACTGATTGAGAAACGTCTCGACGCCAAAATTGGCGATGGCGCTGCCAAAGAACACCGGCGTCAGCTTACCGCGCTGCACAAGTTCCGCGTCAAACGGGTCTCCCGCGATGTCGAGCAACATCACTTCTTCTTTGAGTTGCTCGTGCAAGGCGGGGCCCAACGCCTCGCGCAACGCTTCATCTTCGATGTCGTCCACCTGAATCTGCTCTGTTTCGGTGCCCCTGTCCGTAAAGCGTTCAAAGCGATTATCCGGACGGTTGTAAATGCCCTGGAACTCCTGCCCCATGCCAATCGGCCAATTCATTGGGCATGAGCGGATGCCAAGAACCTCCTCCAATTCTTCGAGGAGCGCAAGCGGATCTTTCCCCTGACGGTCCAGCTTATTGATAAATGTAAAAATCGGAATCCCGCGCATGCGACAGACCTCAAACAGTTTGATAGTCTGCGGCTCGACGCCTTTCGCAGCGTCGATAAGCATCATGGCACTGTCCGCTGCAGTCAGCGTCCGGTACGTATCTTCACTGAAATCCTCGTGCCCTGGCGTATCGAGGATGTTGATGCGGCGATTGCGGTAGGAAAACTGCAACACGGTCGACGTGACGGAAATCCCTCTCTGCTTCTCAATTTCCATCCAGTCGGAGGTCGCGTGCCGCCTCGCCTTTTTCCCTTTTACCGCACCGGCTTCGCGAATCGCGCCACCAAATAATAACAACTTCTCGGTCAGCGTCGTCTTCCCCGCGTCCGGGTGCGAAATAATTGCAAATGTGCGGCGTTCTGCAGGTGCTCCCTGCGCCTTCGTCGATTCTGTCGACACTCGTGCCACTCCTGTATCGTTAATGTTCACCACATCAGTGTACCACGAGCACAAAGTTTCGGTGTGTCCATCCTAGCGCGTAAAGCTTTCCAGGTCCCGACTTCAGGCGTCTTGCGCGTCCATCGTGGCGTCAAGCACAATCGTTTGGGCGACGCGGCCTGCACGCGCACCTTCAAAGACGACGTCGACGCGGGTGCCAGGTTCGCCACGCACCACCCATTCGACATAGCCGCGCTGCTCGCCCGGCGGGATCCACATACTCGAACTGCCGTAGCCATCGAGCTGCCCAATCGTCGTCGGCGACTCACCTGCAATCACTTCGACATCTCCTTCGATCGCGGCACACACACCACAAAGCGACAACTCGCGCCCCTTGTCCGTGCTCGACGTCGGCAAGAACCCCGCATTGGAAACCTCAGCGACCACCCGAAAGACCCCTGGCGCCGTTTGCACTACGCGGATGGAAGGGATGATTAACTGGGGCGTCGAGAGCCCAAGCCCAGTCAAAAATGCGCTGACGTTCGCGCACTCCTCTTCCAACAAGTGCAGCGGCGGGTTTTGCACGAGGAATTTCGGATTCAGCCCGCCTATCTCCACAAATCCGAAATCGGGGTGCTCAAACGGGGTCCACGGAAAGACCGCGTCAGGCCCCCCCTCGCGCGTCGCCCACGCATAGAGTTTGCGCTCATCTTCCGTGCGCTCCTCCGGACTCAGTCTCATCAAGTGACGCACGCCAAATTCACCATATCCCCGAGCGCCGGCCCGCCGGCACAAGTCCCAGATTTCCACGGTGAAGCCGAGGATGCCGAAGTGATCGTACAACCAATCGTCTGCCGCCCCGGGCATCAGCACTTTCTCGTGACCTGTGGCAAATTTCTCATAGTTCGATCCGGCAAAATACCCGCTCACCCGCGCCCCCATCTCAGCTACCCTGCTGAACAGATGGCGGTCGGTCTGCGATAGCACCGTATCATCCCCAGTCGACGGCTGACGCAAAATGACGCCGCCCGACGTATGTAGCGCCGCATAGGCCGCAATGTTTGGGTGCTGATGAATAAAATCAGCGAGACTCCGCAATTCCGGTTCGGACAAGGGGTAAGGTCCGGCTCCCGGCTGACCACTCTCTCCGGCCCAGCGAATGGGGAAGTTGCGGTTAAAGTCCATCGTCGCCCGACGCGCCGGGTGCGCTTTGGCGAACTCGGGAAGCTCCCCGGTCTTTGCCAGCCTATCAATCCGTCCTTCCTCGAACACGTGATAGTACTGACCCCCCATTTCCCCCGGCCGGCGCGGGCGCATCACCCGTGGATCCACCTCGTCAATGGCATATCCGCCATCGACTGCCGGAACGCGCATCTGCAGGATATGCCCATCGCCGTTTACGTCATCGGCGACAAAGCCTTCCCGCGGTTCCGTGTAAGGATACAGGTGAGGGCTGGAACGAAATCTTGCAGGCGTGGTCAAGTACAACTCCGCACCATCGAGCGCAATGCGCGGCACGAGGTAGACTGTATGCTGATCCAGCAGCGCTGTAGCCTGCGTATCCTCACCGTAATGTGCAAGACACCAGGAAATCCAGTACATCGCGACCGAGTTCGCCGACACCTCGCCCGCGTGTATATTCGCGTCGACAAAGACAGCCGATTTGTGTGCCGGCGCACCTGTCGCTTGATTCGTCAAGGTGACTGCCGCAATATCGCGCCCTTCGCGGCTTTGCCCAATCACTTCCACGTCCATCAGATTCGGGTGCGCTGCCTCAAGCCTACGCAGTTCATCCCACATTTCTCGATAAGTCCAATATTTTGCCTGCATCGCGTCAGTCATCCTCCAGTACCGGCGACAGTGATTGTTTCCGGATTCGCAAATATGTACCCTCGTGAGCCGAATAGCTCCATCTTAACGTACTGTTTGAAAAATCGGTAAACCATTTTGCAGGGTGCGGGGTGCGGGGTGCGGGGTGCGGGCGGTGCGCGTGGAGGTGGCGAGGATAGTGCAGATTTTCTGCCTTATTCGCGGCATATGGCCGGATTCGGAGCATTTAGTGCACGAATTTTGTCTTATGCCCCATAAAACCTTTGAAAAACGGGGCCGCGGCGCCGATTAGGGTATTTTTTCGACCTTATCCGGCGGATTTTTAGTTGATATGTCTTATTAGGACATGCGCCGTGGGCGCCGTGGGTACCGAGCGCAACCATGGCCAGCTTACCGTAAGCGCCGAGCCTAGCGGCGGCTCCGCATCGGCCAGCCCCAGCCAGGCGGCGCGCGCCCACAGCATCCCGCCGCCACCCGCGACGCATGTCGTCAGTCCGTGTTGTCGCTCGACTGTCGCAAAATGTCCAAGGCCGCTTTGTAAGACGCCGGCACTTGCGCCACACCGTCGCTTGCCTTCTGCCGCTGCGCTGACCATTCCAACCGTTTGGCGGCTCCCTCTGTGACGAGCGGATCGTATCCCAATTCGGCGACGGTCTCGGCAGCCTCCCGCAACTCATGCGCCCGCCGTTCGCCATGTTGCATGTTGCGCACGACGAGATAATTCGCCAACTCAGACACGGTCATATGTCCGAACGATGCGTCAGCGGACGCCAGGACTTCGTCTGCCACACCGGCAGCGTCGGCCGCCAAGAGCGCCTCCAAAAACAGCGCTTCCATGCCTTTGACAATGACGCTGCGGCACATCTTAATCGCGGCCGCACTGCCAATCGCCCCGTCTATCACGTCTATCTGCATTCCGTAGGGATCCATCGCCTGCTTCAAAGGCGCTGCCCCAGGTCCATCGGCCAACATCGGCACTTTGTGACGCAACGGTGGAACTGCGGACATCACGGCAACACAAGTGAACCGCACACCGGTATTCGCAAGAACCTGGGCGATATCCCGTTTGACCTTCGGCGAACAAGAGTTCAGGTCAGCGTATACTGCATTCGTGCGCAAGTATGGCGCAGCCGATCTCGCCACGTCCAGTGCAGAACTCGGCGTGACCAGTGAAAATACGATATCCGCCTGCCGCCCCACACCCTCCGGTCCGTCCTGCAGGGCGACACCAATTTGGCGCGCGCGGTCTTCCAGCGACTCGTTGCGAAATGCGTCATACGCAACAATATCCTCTACCCCAGCCTCGCGCAGCCCCGCGGTGATTGCCCGCGCAGCTTCACCAAACCCCATATACCCGACAATCATGACGTACACCTCCGTGCCAGAAGCGTCGTGATAAACAGAAATTTCCGAGGCGCCTAAGCCATATGGGTACTGCTGAAGGCGCCACACTGAAGGCACCTAAATATCACAGGCCGAGAAACGCGCTTGCCGCGGCATCACTGCTCTGTGCTGGGGGCCACGTCTTTAAATCAAACGGGTAATCAGAACCCGGCAAAACTCTGTCGTCCCCGACCAGTTTTCGCAAGTACGCCAGAGCGTCCTCATGCCACAGCACATTATCGTAAAAAAGCCTTTGCAAGTACGCCTCAGGCCTATCTGTAAGCAGCGAGGAAACCTGTGGCCATACTTCGTAACCTTGGTTTAGACGACCAATCTGATAGGGCAAAAAGCCCCCGCCATGTGCGAGCAAAATGCGCGCATTTGGGAATTTATCGAGTACGCCGCCAAGGATTAAATCGAGCGCACAAGCCGTCGTCTCCCACGGAACACCAATCAAGTTGGGCATCATCCGCCGTTGAATCCGCGGATCTGTGTTGAGCAGCGGGTGGATGAACACGATGGCGCGCGCCGCGTCGGCTGCTTCCCAAAACGGTGTAAACCGCTCGTCACTGAGTAGCTGTCCAGCATGCCCTGGCCCGATAATGGCGCCCTTCAAGCCCTGCGAAACCGCTCGCGCGAGGACGCGAGCGGCCGTTTCCGGGTGATTGAGCGGTACCGTTGCCAAACCGGACAAGATTTTGGCATTTGCGGCAACGAAACGGCTGAGTTCATCGTTGTACAACTCAGCTACCTCAGCCGTCAATTCATGCGGAAAATCGTAGAGAAACAGTTGCGGAATGGGTGAGACAAGCGTATGCGTAACACCTGCTGTACGCTGTTCCTCAAGGTATAACTCACGCGCATAAAATGCGCGTTTTAACTCGAACGACCATCTGCCGTCGATAGCGAGAAAGGGCTCCTTACCCACGCCACGCTGTTCCCATGTCGCGCGAACGAGATTGGCATTTTCCTTCAGCCATGACAACACGGCCTCCGGAACAAAATGAGAATGTACATCGAACAAGGCATTCACCTCAGAATTTTTAAAAGAACGAAATTAATTCGATTCATCCGCTTTCGAAATTCCGCCGACACCCCAGTGCTCCTTCGGCATTTCATAAATCAACACGCGCACCGTTTCTGGCGGTACCCCTAGCGTTCGCACCACTGCATCGGTAACTTCTTTCATAGCTGCCTTTTTCGCCTCTTTGGAACGCCCTTCTAAAATACTCATCTGAATCAACGGCATGTGAAACCCTCCCGTCAGGCATGAACCGACAGTTCAATGTCGCCCATTCCCTCAAATTCGACTGATATCGTATCTTGGTCATAGATGTAAATGGCCTCTGTAATCCCGCCCGTAAGGACGACCATTCCTGGCTCAATCGCCTTGCCAATACGACTCAACATGTGCACCTGTTCGATAATCGAGCGGACAGGATGGCCCAGTACGGCTGCACCGGCGCCAGTCTGCGCCACCTCGCCATTGCGACACATGACAACCCCAAGCTTGTCGAGTTGAAATTGGTAAGGTGAAAACGCCTGATCTGCCACATAAAACTTCGCACTCGAAGCGTTATCCGCAATCACATCGACCAATGTAAATGAGAAGTTTTTATAGCGGCTGTCGATGACTTCGACTGCAGGCATCACGCATTCCGTCGCGAGCCAGACGTCCCGTGCAGTGATGTGTGTACCCTCCAGCCTGTGCTTAAACACAAACGCAATTTCCGGCTCCACGCGCGGATGAATCAATCCCTTTAGGGATATCTCCGGATTTGTCAGTTCCATCGACTCGAGCAAATGGCCGAAAATCGCTTCATCCACGCCCACCGACTGTTGCTTTGCTTTGCTCGTCAGGCCCATCTTCCAGCCGATCAACCTGTCACCCTGGTTCGTATACTTCTGAATCGTCAGTTGTTGAATGGCATATGCGTCATCGACCGTAAGGCCATCGTAACGAAGGGTAATCTTGTCTAGCTCCTGTGCAGTAATTTGGTGTTGATAGATTTCATCGGCAATGGCCCGCAATCCCACAAAAGTGCCCTCCCTTGTCCTTGTCATGCCCACTTCTGCAAACGCGCTGCGCCCATCGTCGGCTTAGTGCGTGGCCGCCGCTTTCCCATGGGCAATATCAAACGCCACGTCGACAATCATGTCCTCCTGACCGCCAACCACCTTGCGGCGCCCGAGTTCGACGAGCACGTCGCGCGTGTCGACAGAGAACTGTTCCGCTGCGCGCTGCGCGTGAAGCAAAAAGCTGGAGTAAACGCCTGCGTAGCCAAGTGTCAAACTCGTCCTATCCGTGATAATTGGGCGATGCATCCTAGGGCGAACGACATCTTCCGCAGCGTCCATGACCGGATACAATTGGACACCCGTGTCAATTCCGTATTTTTCGCAGGCTGCCACGAACACTTCCAGTGGCGTGTTGCCAGCGCCGGCACCGAGGCCGCCAAGGCTCGCATCGATGCGGAATGCGCCTTCTTCAACAGCCGCGATGGAATTCGCCACCGAGACGCCGAGGTTGTTATGTGCGTGGAAACCAACCTGCACGTCATCTGGCAAGGCGTTGCGCAGTGCGGATACCTTGGCGCGAACCTCGTCCATCAACATCGCACCCGCTGAATCCACAATGTACACCGCGTGTGCCCCGTACGAGGCCATTTTGTTCGCCTCTTCCACCAGCCGCTCAGTCGGCGTCATGTGGGACATCATCAGAAATCCAACTGTATCCAGTCCTAACTTGCGCGCCTCTTCGATGTGCTGCGCGGAAATATCGGCTTCCGTCGAGTGGGTGGCGACGCGTACCGCCTGTATGCCACACTCCACAGCGCGCTTTAAGTCTTCAACGGTGCCAATCCCCGGAAGCAACAACGCCGCCACTTTTGACTGCGAAACGACACCACAAACTGCACGAAGGTAATCTGCTTCCGTCTCCTTGGAAAATCCATACTGGACGGAACTACCGCCCAGACCATCGCCATGCGTCGCTTCAATTAAAGCTACGCCCGTGCCATCCAATGCTGACGCGATGGCCGATGCATCCTCCACGCTAAACTGGTGTCGCACAGCGTGCATTCCGTCGCGCAAGGTGACGTCGGTGAGTTCAATGCGGTACTTGTACGCCATCGTCTCTCTCCTCCTCAGTTCTTCAGCGCCAGCTTGTGCTTCGCAAATTCTTCGCCGAACTTGACGGCAGCGGCGGTCATGATGTCGAGATTGCCTGCATAGACGGGCAAATAATCGCCAAGTCCCTCCACCTCGGTGGAGACACTCACGAGATTGTCTTTAAAAATCGGATCCCGATTCAACCGATAACCAGGAACATAGGTCTGAACGTGTTTGACCATCTCCGCAATCGACGCCCGGACGCGTTCGTAGATTTCATCGTTCGCTTCATCCATCATGCAATAAATCGTATCGCGCATGAGAATCGGCGGATCGGCTGGATTGAGGATGATAATCGCCTTACCCTTTCTGGCCCCACCGATGACCTCAATCGCCCGGGAAGTCGTCTCTGTAAACTCGTCAATATTGGCACGTGTGCCGGGGCCCGCGCTCTTACTCGAAATGGTCGCAACAATTTCACCGTAAGACACGCCGACGACCCGGCTCACCGCGTGGACAATCGGAACCGTCGCCTGACCGCCACAAGTGACCATGTTGACATTCTCCGAACCCAGGTGCTCCTGTAAATTGACCGCTGCGATGACGTACGGGCCACGCGCGGCAGGCGTCAAGTCAATCGCCTGAATTCCCGCCTCCCGCAACAACTTGGCATGCCGAACGTGTGCCTTGGCACTCGTCGCGTCGAACACCATATCCGGGCGCGCGCCCTGTGCAAGCACAGTCGCCAGACCCTCCCACGACGTCTCCAAACCTGCCCGCTTCGCGCGGCGCAACCCATCTGATTCAGGGTCAATCCCAATCATCCAGCGCGGTTCAATCCACTCGCTGCGCTGCAATTTAATCATTAAATCCGTTCCAATATTGCCCGAACCGACAATCGCCGCAGTCAGTTTCTGCATGTTCCGGCACCTCCAAGTAATCTCCTGCACACTAGTTGGCCTGCATCGTAAATTCCACGCGTCCCAAGGGTCCAAATGACAACGACACCCTGTCCCCCGCCTGAACGTTCACGGCTCGACTGACTGCGCCAGACAGGATAATGTCGCCCTTCTTCAACGTCGTACCCAAAGACGACAGCTTATTCGCAAGCCAGGCCACAGCCCGAGCCGGATTGCCGATGACCGCTGCACCCGCGCCGGTCTCGACAATTTCGCCGTTCTTCTTCAAAATCGCGCCTGCAGTCGTCAGATTCGCCTGGTCGATCGCGGTAACCGTGTCACTCAGGACAAAACAGCCCGACGACGCGTTGTCGGCAATCGTATCCGCAAGCTTAATTTTCCAATCGGCAATGCGGCTATCGATGATCTCCACGGCTGGAAGCACAAATCGCGTCGCTTGCAACACGTCCTGAACGCCGATCTGCGCTCCATCGAGATCGGCCTGTAACACAAAGGCCAATTCCGGTTCTACACGCGGCTGAATCAGCGGATAGTCGACCACATCTCCCGATTGATAGTGCATAGAGGCAAACAAGTGTCCAAAATCCGGCTCATTGACGCCCAGCATCGTCTGCATCGGCTTGCTCGTCAGACCAATTTTGTGGCCGACGACGCGATCACCTTGCCCTCGCTTTTTTTCTACGTTCAACAATTGAATTTCATACGCCAAATCCATCGCCATATCGGACACTTCGTTGGTGAGTGGCGGAATCACAGTCAAATCTTTTTCGGCCCGGTACAGTCTGTCGGCAAATTCGCGAATCTGGGTGTCGACCATCCATTGTCCTCCTTTACAGTTTGATGCAGACATTTTTCAATTCGGAGAAGAATTCGAAGCTGTGCACACCGCCCTCGCGACCGATGCCACTCTGCTTCATGCCACCAAATGGCGTGCGCAAATCGCGCAAGAACCAGGTGTTCACCCAGATAATTCCCGCCTCAATTTCGCCTGCAACACGATGCGCACGCTTCAAGTTCGACGTCCAAATCGTCGCCCCTAAACCGTAACTCGTATCGTTCGCCGCCTCGATAACCTCTTCTTCGGTGTCAAACGGTTGAATCGTGACCACCGGCCCAAATACTTCTTGCCGCGTAATTTCACAAGACGAGTCGACATCGACGATAATCGTCGGCTCATAGAACGCGCCCTTACTCAGATGTTCCGGCCGTTTGCCACCCGTCAGGACGCGGCCACCTTCTTGAATCGCGCGCTGCACGAACCCCTCGACCCGATTCCTGTGTTCTTCCGCGACCAGCGCGCCGACGTTGGTCTTCGGATCTAGCGGATCGCCGACGACAAGTGCCTTTGTCTTTTCCACCAAGCGTTCGACGAAGGTGTCGTATAGCGGGCGTTCCACGTAAATTCGCGAACCGCACAGGCAAACTTCGCCTTGGTTGACGAAGCTGGAGCGGATAGTGGTCTCCAACGCGTCCTCCAGGTCACAGTCGGCGAAGATAATGTTCGGATTTTTTCCACCGAGTTCCAACGACAGCCCCTTTAACGTAGACGAAGCGGCCTTCATCACCGCTTTTCCCGTGGTGGTCTCCCCTGTCAGTGAAATCAAGTCCACATCCGGGTGCTCCGTCAACGCCGAACCCGCAGCATCCGGCCCAAATCCATGCACAACGTTCAAAACGCCGTCTGGCAATCCAGCCTGTTTACAAATTTCCGCCAATTTCGTGGCCGTCATCGGCGTCAATTCAGCCGGCTTAATGACGCACGTATCGCCTGCCGCAAGACAAGGCGCCACCTTCCAAGTCAGCAAAAACAAAGGTAGATTCCACGGCGAGATGAGCCCCGCAACGCCAACCGGTCTGCGCAGCGCGTAGTTCAATGCGACGCCTTCCATCTCAAACGCCTCCGTGCTCATCCCCTTTACGAAGTCGGCAAAGAACCGAAAATTATAGGCAGAGCGCGGAATATCGAGGCTCTTGGACAACGACAAGGGCTTGCCTGTATCCGTCGTCTCCAACAGGGCCAGTTCGTCGAGGTTCTGCTCGATGAGATCAGCGATTCTGTGAAGAATCACCGACCGCTCCGCCGCCGAGGTCTTCCCCCACGTTTTAAAAGCGCGGCGCGCGGCGGCGACGGCTCTGTCGATTTCTACTTTTGTCCCCTCCGCGACGACGCCAATCTTCTCGCCAGTTGCGGGATTGATATTGTCAAATGTGCGATAATCAGCCGATTCACAAAATTCTCCGTCGATAAAGTGCAGGACTCTCTCCATATTGTTTCCCTCGCAATCCGAGTTCGTCATCAATCAAACACTTCGTGTAAGGAAGCGCAATTCATACTGCAAATCCATTAACCCGCGTACCGAATCGTCAGCACCGGATTACCCGATCCCGATGAAGGACCATACCCATGCAATTCCCCTTTAAACTTGTTCTGCAAGACACCAAGCAGAACAGCGACGTGGCGTCCTCCGGACTCAACGCCCGCCGCACGGACGTAGGAGGGCAGCATCGACACAGCGGAATCCCGGTCTCCGTTCACGAGGTAATTGCAAAATTCCCGGTCGAGTGCCTGTTCCGTGATATTCGGCCACAACTCCGGCGTGCGTCCAAGGTTATGCGCCAACGCGCCACTCGCCAAAAACACGACGCGCAGCGGCGATTCTTCAAAGACTTGCCCGATGATGCGTCCCCACTCGATAGACTCTTCAATCGAGGCAGCCCAGCAAACGGATAAGTCGACAACCGGCGTCTCCTTGCGTTTCAACAGATAGCGCAGCGGAACCACTGTCCCGTAGTCCCAGATATACGTGGGATCATCAATTCCTACGACAGACATGCCCGCCGCCTTTCCAGCTTGAACCAACTGACGTCCGAGCTCCGGATGGCCGACATAGTCGTACGGGACGTCCGTAATTAAATCGGGACACTCAACGGCGGTCAAAATTCCTTGATGTCTCGGGGTAATGTCGACATAATGGAAGAAGCTAGACATCCAATGGCAAGAAATCAAAACAACGACGTCGGGGTTGGCCTGATCAATCATGTCCGCACATTTGACCATCGCTTCGACCATCGGTTTTTGAAACTCGGGAATTCTATCGCGATGGCAAATTCTTGGCGTGTGCGGCGTGATCATGGCAAGTTCAAGGCTCATGGGGCTTCCTCCCTTCAATCTCGTTCAAAATGCACGTTTATACCCTATCGAAAGCGTTACACGATGATGGGTTGAACAACTTGACTGCATCGTTTGACTGCATCGTAACACGAGCGCAAGCGGTTTCACTATGTCAGCGTTTCTCTATGCGGAACACAGCCGCATACATCCAAACTTTTCTTCGGAATGGAGGAAACACAATGATGGAAGAGCAGCAGGCGAACGACTACCGCACCCTATCCTCCCTGAAAAACGCCTTATTAGCGCTCAAATGTTTTACCACTGATGAACCGGAACTGGGAATCACCCAAATCGCTCAGGCCCTCGGGCTATCGAAAAGTACGGTTCACCGCATCATGACCACCCTTGCCGAAGAGGGATTCGTGCGACGCGACGAACAAACCCATCGTTACCGCCTTGGATTGTCTGTGTTGAGCCTGAGTGGCATCATCATGTCCAACTTGGAAATTTACCGCGAGGGCCAACACCTGCTCGAGGACTTCGTCAGCCGCTTTGATGAAACGGTTCACTTAGCCGTCCTCGAAGACTATTCAACGGTCTACGTGAGCAAACTCGAATGCAAACATCCTGTGAAGATTCTCACGCACCTCGGAAAAAAGAATCCCCTGCACTGCACCAGTTCCGGCAAGACGATTTTGGCATTCCAAAGCGACGAAATGATTGAAGAAGTGATTCGCCGCGGACTCCCACAGATGACGCCAAACACCATCACCCATGCGGACGAACTCAAAGCGGCACTGGAAAACATTCGGGCAACCGGTTATGCCATCAGCCGCAGCGAACTTCGCGAAGGCGTCCACTCTGTCGCGGTACCCGTGCGCGATTACACCCGGCAAGTCATCGGCGCCGTCACGGTCGTCGGGCCAGCCAGCCGACTTACGGACGAGAAGATGAAAGCGATTGCGAGAACCTTACAATCGATTGGCAAGGAGATATCCAATCGTCTCGGCTATTACGAACGGCGCCAGTCGATAGGCAGCCCTACGTAATTTTCTGCGATACTCGCGAGCCCGACGGGAGACGATGTCACATAATCGAGTTCAGCCAGTTGAATCCGTCGCTGAAACGGCGAGTGGTTGGCGTGACGGTGCAGCAGTGACGTCATATAGTTCGAAAATCGTTCGGCCTTCCAGACTCGCCGCAGGCAAATCTCCGAATACGCCTGCAACCACTCTGCATTCCCCTGCTTGTAATACGTTTCAATCCCCTTTGCCAACACCACCACGTCAGACACGGCGAGGTTTAGGCCCTTGGCACCCGTGGGCGGTACAATATGCGCGGCGTCACCGGCGAGAAACAGCCGTCCGTACTGCATCGGGTCACAGACGAAACTGCGCATCCCGACGATGCTCTTCTGAATAATTGGCCCCTCAATCAGCGTCCAACCGTCGTCGGTCTCCAGCCGACGGTGCAATTCAGACCATATCCGGTCGTCCGACCAATTGGCTAGGTCGTCATGCGCATCCACCTGCAAATAAATCCGCTGGATTTCCGGTGAACGCGTGCTGACCAAGGCAAATCCCCGGTCGTGATGCGCATAAATCAACTCAGGGGAAGACGGCGGCGCCTCCGCCAGAATGCCGAGCCAACTCATCGGAAACACTTCGCTGTACTCCGTGCGAACACGCTGCGGAATGTGTTGTCTACTCGGCCCATGGAAGCCATCACAGCCAGCGATAAAATCACAAACCAGCTCTTCCAGTTCCCCGTCCTTGTGCCGTCGAAACTGAACGCGCGGCAATTCCGTATCCACGTCCAACAGACGGACATCGCCCACGTCAAACAAGATTTCACCACCGGTTGCAATGCGGGCCGAGATCAAATCCTTCAACACTTCATGCTGTGCGTAAATGGTCACCCGCTTGCCGCCAGTAAGTTCTTTCAGGTTGATGCGGTGTCCCTTGCGATGAAACCGAAACTCAATGCCGTCGTGTACCTGACCAAGGCGGTTCATCCTGTCCGCCACGCCAAGTTCACGCATCAAATCTGCCGTCCCCTGCTCCAGAACGCCCGCCCGGATAGTCTCTTCAATCTCGGCGCGCGTGCGCGACTCGAGAATCACCGACTCAATCCCCTTGCTGTGCAGTAACTGTGCCAACATCAGCCCAGCGGGTCCGGCTCCAATAATTGCGACTTGTGTGCGCATCTTCAACGACCTCCCGCGAATGCCTGCCTCGATAAGCAGATGAGTATCAGAAAGCGCTATCAAATTCATCATGGGGGAACCTGCCGGGAGAAAGAAGTGAACTGTTTCAGCATCCGGAACACCCGTGTGAAACCATTCAATCCAATCTCCCAAAACAGTAGATTCGTCAGGGCAGATTACGTGTGTGTGGTGGTCGTGGCGGGATCGACCAGTTTGCCGGGGTTCATCAGGTGCTGCGGATCGACCGCCGCACGAATCGCCTGCATGACCGCCAAAGCGTCCCCATGCTCCTTCTGTTGATACTTGCGTTTGCCAAGTCCGACGCCGTGCTCGCCGGTACAGGTGCCGCCAAGTGACAGCGCGGTATACACGAGTTGCTCGTTGAACGCGTCTGCGCGCGCCATATCGTCTGGATTCCCCCTATCCACGGCCATCGACACGTGGAAGTTGCCATCGCCGACGTGTCCCACTATCGCACCGCGCACCCCAGTTTGGGACAAGAGCTCCTTCGCACGCAGTACGGCCTCCGGCAATTTCGAGACCGGTACACAGACGTCTGTCGACATGTGGCCGAAACCGGGATACTGGTGCATAAACGCGTAGAGTGCGTGATGGCGGGCGGCCCACATGTCCTGACGGGCTTTTTCATCCGTCACAAAATCAAAAGACGTGCAACCCTCGTCCTCAATGACTTCCTTCGCCACTTCGACGTCCGCCTCCACGTGGCGTCGATTGCCGTGGAACTCGAGAAACAGCGTCGGTAGCGTCGGAAAGTCGGATCCGCTGTATTGGTTCACCGCGGCAATGTACGGCCCGTCGACCAACTCCATCCGCACCACAGGAATACCTGCGCCAACGATAGCCGTGGCCGCGCGGACACAATGTTCCACATCGGAAAAGACGGCGCGCGCCGCGACCGTTTGTTCGGGAATGCCCCACACCCGCAGCCACAACTCAGTGATGACGCCAAGCGTACCCTCAGAGCCGACGAACAGACTCGTGATGTTGTAACCAGACGAGGACTTAGGCGCCAAAGAACTCGTCTGAATCACCTTGCCGTTTGGCAAGACCACCTCCAACGCGCGCACGTTGTCGCGCATCGCGCCATAGCGTACGGTCGTCGTGCCACTTGCGTTGGTCGCAGCCATGCCGCCCAGTGAGGCGTTGGAGCCGGGATCGACTGGGAAGAACAGGCCGTACCGCCCTAACCGCTCGTTGAGTTCATCTTTTAACACGCCCGGCTGCACGCGAACGAGAAAGTCGTCCGGGCGCACCTCGAGTACCTGGTTCATGCGCATCATGTCCAGGGAAATACCACCAGACACAGGGATGACATGCCCTTCTAAGCTCGATCCGGCTCCGAACGGAACCACCGCAACCCCCTGCTTTGCCGCATAGGAGATAACGGCGACGACATCCTCAGTCGACTCTGGAAAGACGACCACGTCTGGCAAAACCGGCGTGTGGTACGATTCGTCGTGACTGTGCTGTTCGAGAATACTTTCACTATCCGATACTTGGTCTGAACGCAGGATGGCCCGCAGGTCCTCTTTTAACCGATTCACACGCCAACACCTCTCTTCGAAGCGACAACGGCCAAATCTTCCACAGGGTTACGCAATACGCCAATTCCGTCGATAGAGATTTCGATTAAATCGCCGTGCGCCAACGTGAATTCGTCCGGCGGTACAATGCCCGTGCCCGTCATGAGGACAGTACCGTCGGGAATTGGATTGTCGCGGCACAGATAGTCGACCAACTCGTCAATGCTGCGCCGGAACTGCGAGAACGAGACCGCCCCCTGAAACGCCGTGCCCGCCCCACGCGAAATTTCCAGCTCTATCTGCCAATCCTGCGGCCGCTGTGAGCCATTGTTCCAGAGCAAAAGTGGCCCAAATGAGCAACTCTTCGCAAACACCTTCGCCTGTGGCAAATACAGTGGATTTTCACCTTCGATGTCCCGCGAACTCATATCGTTTCCCACGGTCCAGCCCACGACGTCGCCAGCGGCCGACAATACCACGCACAGTTCTGGCTCAGGTACCATCCACTTCGAATCCGATCTCAACGCAACCGCATGACCGGGTGCGACAACGCGCTCACCTGTCGCCTTGAAAAACAGTTCCGGTCGACTCGCTGTATAAACGCGATCGTACACGCTGTCTTTGAACTGCGTCTCCGCGTTGCGCGCCTGACGGCTGCGTTCGTACGTGACGCCGGAAGCCCAGACTTCAGGCGCAGCGACAGGCGGCAAGAGGTATCCCTCGCGCTCCAGTGCCGCAAAATCGAGCGGCGTGCCGACCGCCAACCGTTGCTCGGCCTCCTGTACGGTGACGCCCAAGGCTCGAAGGGCGCGCCACATCGGCATGGGATCCGTCCACGCCGGCACCTGCTCCGTGATACTGTACGCGTAATTGCCATCGAGCAGGCCGAGATGGACGCGCTGATGTTCCGGATGTTGAAAGCGAATGGTCCTCACATGAATTCCTCCCTACAATGTCCAATTTGATAATACGTGCCAAGTTGGCGATTCAGTCGTGAATCCTATCTGCGCACGACACCCAAAGCTCATAAGCCAAGCGCCTTTTTGCCTGCCGCCAACACTTCCAGAATTCGGTCGACATCGTAAATGGCACCTTTCCAAGCCCCGCCGCTCACATCCTGCAGCGCAGCCCACAGCCTTGTGTCGTCTGGCAGATCTTCGTCTCGCATGAGACCTGGGTGCGGCAGGCGCTCTGCTAGGATCTTCGCACCCTCCGCCTCAGAAAAGCGCCGGTCTCCCTGACCGACAAAATTCACGCTGCCGATCAACTGATTGCGGTCAATCACAATCTCCACCAGGTCGCCGTCACGCAACTTGCCAATCGGTCCTCCGGCCAATGCCTCTGGCCCAACATGGCCAATGCACGCCCCTGTCGACACACCGGAGAAGCGCGCATCCGTGACGAGCGCCACTTGTTTGCCAAACGGCAGATGTTTGAGCGCCGAAGTGAGCTGGTACGTCTCCTCCATTCCCGTTCCCGAAGGTCCTCGCCCAATCAAGACGAGAACGTCGCCAGCCACAATGTCCCCGCGCTTAATCGCCGCAATCGCCTGTCGCTCGGATGTAAACACCCGTGCGGGACCCGTATGCCGATAGACGCCGTCGGCGTCGACAACAGAAATGTCAATCGCAGTCGATTTAATGACGGCGCCTTCTGGTGCCAAATTGCCGGACGGAAAGGTCACCGTCGACGTCAAGTTGCGTTGGCGCGCCACATCCGGATGCAAAATTACATCGTCTGGTTCAATCCCGTGCGCCGCCAATTGCTGGCGCACGCGCTGACGGCGCTCAGAATCGGCCCACCAGTCGAGTACGTCGTCGAGGGTCGTGCCCGCGACCGTTTTCACGCGCATATCCAACAACCCCCGCTTGCGCAAATGCAACATCACTTCCGGCACGCCACCTGCCAAAAAGACGTAAACAGTCGGATAGTCGACAGGCCCATTGGGCAAGACGCTCACCAGCCTCGGCACATCGCGATTGACCTGCCGCCAATCTTCGACCGTCGGTAAGCGCACCCCAGCCGCATGGGCGATAGCAGGAATATGTAACAGCAAGTTGGTCGATCCGCCAAACGCCGCATGCACAACCATCGCATTTCGCACAGCCTCGTCGGTCAAAATCTCCTGCATCCCCCAGCCGATTTGTTGCAGATTCAATAGCGCACGCGCGGACTGACGCGCCATCTCTGTCCAAATCGGTTGACCAGACGGGGCGAGCGCAGAATGGACAAGCGCCATCCCCAATCCCTCTGCGACGACCTGCGACGTGGCCGCCGTCCCAAGAAACTGACACCCTCCCCCGGGACTGGCGCACGCCTTGCACCCCATCTCGGCGGCGTACTCGAGGCTGATTTCCCCATGCGCATAGCGGGCGCCTATCGTCTGCACCTTCCCGGCGTCCTCCCCCGTTTCCGGCGCGAGTGTCACCCCGCCAGGCACAAGGATGCCTGGGAGTTTCCCGAGACTGGCCAGCGCCATCATCGTCGCCGGCAGCCCCTTGTCACACGTTGCGACGCCCATCACGGCCTTCCGGGTCGGCAATGAGCGAATGAGTCTTCGCATCACCAGCGCTGCGTCGTTTCGATAGGGCAACGAGTCAAACATGCCAGCCGTGCCTTGGGAGCGCCCATCACAGGGGTCACTCACGTAAGCGGCATATGGGACGGCACCGAGTTTGCGAAACTCGCGGGCAGCCGCCTCCAGTAACAAACCAATTTCCCAATGCCCGGTGTGGTAGCCAAGCGCTTCCGGCGTGCCATCCGGATTGCGGATACCTCCTTGCGTACTAATCATCAAAACATGCTTGCCGAGAACGCGCTTTGGCTCCCACCCCATCCCCACGCTCTGCGTCAAACCGAACAAGTCACCACTCGGCCAACTGCGCAGCATTTCCGAATTCAGTGGCAACGACCCTTGTGGCCCTGGCGCATGGGTTGGGATATCGTACAAGCTTGCATCGTCCTTATCCGCCTGAAACAGCATCTTCCAATTCCATCTCTCAGCCATGACAACGCACTTCCTTTTTTAGGACTTGTCACGCGAAAACGCCCTCGTCGGCATACGCGCTGTCGACATACGTGCTCTGATTTCTTCAGCGCTGCACATGTGGCAGGGCGACATCCTCCGAACCACTGCCATTCCGACGCCTCCCTTTCCGAACGAAGAGCATCAGCCCGCCAGAGAGCAACATCGCGATGGACATCAGCAAGAACGACGCCTGCGGCGATCCGGTACTGCCGTTGAGCAAGCCAACGACATATGTGCCAATAAATGATCCCAATGCCCCCATGCTATTGACGAGCGCCATCGCACCACCCGCGACATTTCGCGGCAGGATTTCGGTAATGACAGCAAAAAACGGACCATATGGCGCGTATAGTGCCGCTCCCGCGATGACGAGCAAGATATAGGAAACGAGAAAATGCTGTGTGCCAATCTGATAGGATACGTAGAGCAACACGCCGCCAAGCATCAAGCAGGGCCAAACGGCTGCTTTCCGGCGCAGCGTTTTATCGGAGACGTAGGATATCCCGATCATCGCAAAAATCGCCAACAAATAGGGCAGCGCAGATAGCCAGCCCGTCGCCGCAATTCCCTCGTGCGACATCTGTTTCAAAATCGATGGCAGCCACATAATGAAGCCATAAATGCCGACGCTCCAGAAAAAATACACCCCCATTAGCGACAGCACGTTGCCGGACTTCGCCGCCGTCCACAAATTCGGAACGGGCTGCAACTCCGTCTGCTCCGACTGCAACACGTGCGCAATATCCCGCTTCTCCTGCTCCGTCAACCAGCTTGCGTGCTGTGGACTGTCCTTCACGGTCAGCCACCAGACACCGCCCCAAACAATCGCCACAAGCCCTTCAATGATGAACATCCATTGCCAACCAAAAAACTGCACAAGATAGCCTGACGCAATCGACATCCACAGCACCGTAGCGGGATTCCCCAAGATCAGTATGGTGTTCGCACGCGACCGCTCCCGCTTGCCAAACCAGTTGCTAATCAGTATCAACATCGCCGGAAAGACAGCGCTTTCAACGATTCCAAGCAAGAACCTGTCGACCAACAACAACGGGACACTCGTCACGACGCCAGTTGCCGCCGCAAGAATTCCCCACAATACCATCGACCAGAACAAGAGTTTCTTGGCGCTTTTCTTCTCCGCATAATTTGCGCCTGGAATTTGAAAGAAAAAGTACCCCAAAAAGAACAGTGCGCCGATTAACGACGTGATGCCCGATGTGATATGGAGACTTTCGGTCATTCCCCCCGCTGCGCCAAATCCAAAATTTGACCTATCCACATAAGCAAAACTATACGTGATAAAGATAATGGGCATCAGGCGCCACCAACGCGAAGATGCCAGCTTTGTGACTTGCGCCATTGCGAGGTCCCTCCTGTATCGTCGCCTATCCGGGTAACCCTTGGTTCCTATTCAGTCGCGTTCTCCTGCAACCATGCCTCACCATGCTCATACCACAAAAACATCACATGGTCCGTAAACGTTTTTTGAATCTCATCAAGATTCCGAGTTCGCAACACCTGAATGAGTTCTTCATGCTGCTCCACAGCCGTTTTGTGCTGCTCCGTAAAATACGTTGGATGCATCAAGGAGATAAATCGGCGCACATGACCACTGAGCATCCGCCAGATTCGACGGTACGTCTCCACGTTGCTCCACTCGATAATCCGCCCGTGAAACCGCACGTCCAACCCAGACTGCACGCGATAATCCGCATCCCCATCAACCTCTGCCATCTCGTCGACTATCGCCTGCAACTCCGCAATATGCCGGTCAGTCAACGTTGGAACGACCAATCCCAGCACCGTCATTTCAATCTGCGTCCGCAGCAGGAAGACATGGTAGATCTCACGGAGCACAAACTCCGATACATACGTTCCTTTGTACAACACAGAACGAACGAGTCCCTCTTCTTCCAGACCCCTCAGCGCCTCCCGCACAGGTACCTGACTGATGCCAAACAGCCGTGCCAACTTGGTCTCCACGATCCGCTCACCTGGCTGTAACTCCCCCGTGATTATCGCCTCTCGGATTCGCTCCTTGACTTCACCCTTGAACGAACTTACGGTAAGCGTTTTCAAAGTCCCGTCCGACATTTCACGCTCCCCCCTTACACAGCGATATTTCAAACTATGAGCCCACGAACCGATATATGATTCATTATATATAATATATTCTGTGTTTACAGTACCTTTTGGGCGGTGGGAGCGGCTGCGGGGCGGTGGGTGTCGGGTGGACGCCGCAGGGCCGCCGGGATCGACTGCGGAGCGGTGGGTGTCGGGTCAATAAGGCACGTTATCTGCTATATTTTCAAATATTCGATGGATTCCGCCGATTTAAGGTACGAAAAATACCCTATTTACTCAAAGGCCGCCGGTTAAAGGCCAAAGACCTGCGATTAGTGCACTTTTCGTGCCTTATCGCCGCCAAAAACCGCGCGGGTGTCTTAATAAGACACCCGTGGCCCCTTCGGCCCCTCGGGGCAGGTTGGGCGCGGGTCGGATGGACGCTGCAGGTCCGCCGGGATCGACTGCCGCCGGTGGCGCCGGCTGAATAAGGCACGTTATCTGCCTTATTTTCAAACATTCGATGGATTCCGCCGATTTAAGGTACGAAAAATACCCTATTTACTCAAAGGCCGCCGGATAACGGCCAAAGACCGGCGATTAGTGCACTTTTTGTGCCTTATCACCGCCAAAAACCGCGCGGGTGTCTTATTAAGACACCACGCCCGCTCGGCCCCCTTCGGCCCCTCGGCGCAGGTTGGGCGCGGGCCGGATGGACGCCGCAGGTCCGCCGGGATCGACCTCGGCCGGTGGCGCCGGCTGAATAAGGCACGTTATCTGCTATATTTTCAAATATTCGATGGATTCCGCCGATTTAAGGTACGAAAAATGCCCTATTTACTCAAAAGCCGCCGGATAAAGGCCAAAGACCGGCGATTAGTGCACTTTTTGTGCCTTATCACCGCCAAAAACCGCGCGGGTGTCTTATTAAGACACCCGTGGCCCCCGAGGCCCCTCGGCGCAGGTTAGGCGCGGGCCGGAATATTCCCGGAGGTTGGTTGTCAACGCAAAGAAACTTCAGTGCCTTCGCGCACCCCCCTGTACTGCCGCCACTTAACACAATAGGCACCTCCCATCGTGGTCGGTTGGTGCTTCACGCGCCACAGTCATTCACCACGTATCGGAGGTGCCCAACGCTTGTGCCAGATGCGACTGCCTCGACTGCCTCGACTGCCTCGACTGCCTCGACTGCCTCGCCTACCTCGCCTACCTCGCCTACCTCGCCTACCTCGCCTACCTCGCCTACCTCGCCTACCTCGCCTACCTCGCCTACCTCGCCTACCTCGCCTACCTCGCCTACCTCGCCTACCTCGCCTACCTCGCCTACCTCGCCTACCTCGCCTACCTCGCCTACCTCGCCTACCTCGCCTACCTCGCCTACCTCGCCTACCTCGCCTACCTCGCCTACCTCGCCTACCTCGCCTACCTCGCCTACCTCGCCTACCTCGCCTACCTCGCCTACCTCGCCTACCTCGCCTACCTCGACTGCCTACGCCCCCGCACCTAGCCTGTGCCCAACGCGCCGCCGGAGGTTCACAGACCACGGCGCGCGAAATCATGTTACGACACGCGTGCCCGTGCCGTCAGTGGGAAATTAAGCCGTGTGGATCTAACACAAACTTGCGCGCGACACCGTCGTTGAATTCTTGGTAACCGCTGGGGGCCTGATCGAGTGAGATAACGGTTGCGTTAACCGCCTTCGCAATGGACGCCCGCCCGCTCAGAATGGCGTTCATCAGTTGGCGGTGATAGCGCATCACAGGCGTCTGACCTGTGGTGAAGGAATGCGCCTTAGCCCATCCCAGCCCAATTCGGATTTTTAGCGACCCTACTTTGGCGTCCTCATCTTTTGCTCCGGGATCTCCCGTAACATACAATCCTGGTATCCCCAACCGGCCGCCGGCCCTCGTCACTTGCATCATCGTGTTGAGCACCGTCGCGGGCGCCTCTTCGTGTTGGTGACCATGACCGTGTGCTTCGAACCCGACGCAGTCAATCGCGCAGTCCACCTCTGGTACGCCGAGAATCTGTTCGATTTGCTCGCCCAAATCGTCGTGCTCGCTTAAGTTTACCGTTTCGCAGCCGAAGCTTCGCGCCTGCGCCAGGCGCTGCTCATTCAAATCCCCCACAATCACCACCGACGCGCCCAAAAGTTGCGCGGAATGCGCCGCAGCCAATCCAACCGGCCCAGCACCAGCGACGTAGACAGTAGACCCAATCGTTACGCCCGCCGTCACTGCACCGTGAAAGCCCGTCGGGAAGATGTCCGATAGCATCGTTAAGTCGAGGATTTTCTCCATCGCCTGATCTTTGTCGGGGAACTTCAGCAGTTGGAAATCAGCGTAAGGCACCATCACGTACTCCGCTTGGCCGCCAACCCAGCCGCCCATGTCGACATAGCCATAGGCGGATCCCGGTCTGTCAGGGTTCACATGGAGGCAAATGTGGGTATCGCCGCGCTTGCAATTGTCGCAGCGCCCACAGGCGATATTAAACGGAACCGACACCAAGTCACCCTTGTGAATGAATTCGACATCGCGTCCGACTTCGATGACCTCGCCCGTGATCTCATGTCCGAGCACCAAGCCCTCGGGGGCCGTGGTTCTGCCGCGAACCATATGTTGATCACTACCGCAGATGTTCGTCGACACAACCTTCAGAATCACGCCGTGCTCACATTTGCGCCCCACATTCAGCGGATTCACACCTGGGCCATCTTTCAGTACCAATTCAGGATAATCGATGGTTTCAACGGCAACACGCGATGGTCCCTTGTATACAACTGCTCGATTTCCTCCCATGGTTACACCCCTTCAGATCAGATGAAAATGCTCAAGTTTAGCATGGAGAGAACAGTTTGATCCGGATAGATGGTTCGTTCGACAAGCTGCAGGCGATTGTCCACACGCCGAATGATGTCTATCCGCTCGCCAAACATCTGCTCGACGTCTGCCCTGTCTCGAATACTCCTCATAATCAGAAAATAACTATGAACCTTTGCCTCATCTTCGGAAGTCCCCGGTTCCACAACGATGTTGGAGACAAAATGGCGCGTGCGCGAATGCGGATTTTCAGACCACGCCGACGTCGTCCGAAAACGTTGTACGCGGGTCGTGAGGCTGCGTTTCGTCTCATCGAAGAACGTCATGTCGTTGACAATGTCGTCTGGTTCGTCAAAATCCCTGGTCACGCGCACGGGCATTCGATAGGATAGACTATCGTCCAACAGTTCCAGCCATTCTTCATACCGACGTGTGTCGAGCAGCGAGGCTTCCGTATAAAGAAATTGGCAAATATCGTCGTACGTCATCAACTTCATCTCCCTTCTCCAGAAATCGCTTACAGCACATTCGCGGGGATATCTGTTGTTGCAAGCAGTTGATCGACCCAGTGTTCATAGAACGCGCGCGATATCGCGTCCAGATAACAAGTCGGATAAGCCACACCTGGCCCTGGCCAAGATTCATCCGGTTCGACTCGGTCGAGCCCCATGAGGTAGTTCAGGACGTTGTTGTAGTGAATATCTTTATCCTGCGCCATCTCCCCTTGGCTTGCCTCCGCTACCCTCGTCCAAATTTCCGCATCATCCTGCTCCAGGGTTCCTGATGGGCCAAAAGATCCGATATAACTTAAGTACGACGCTTCCTTAAAGGCCTCCGGCGCTTCTTTATCGACCATAAACCAGGAGGTAACTTCAATTTTCGTCGGGCTTACGGGGCGCCATACGCGGAAATTCACAAATGATGTCAGCGGTTCATCCGGCCCGCCCGTACCGTGCATCGGACTGACAAAGGACAAATTTGGGAAGCAGTTTCCGACGATGATCATCGTATTTTCGAACACTTTCAATTGCTCAGCGCTCAGATTTCGCGCAAACATGGGCCACATGTCCTCGGGCAAGCCTTGGTAGGGAGGAACTTTCGCGCCACCCAGCGCCGTCACCATATTAATTCCATGCCCGTTGTCGAGGACAATTTGATGTCCGTAACTCGCATACATCGGATCCTTCGGGCTAATTCCCAACTCCACGGTCGAGCGATGCGACATCGCGGTATGATAGGGATCCCCACCGAAATTATCCGCGCTAATTTTCCAATTGGTATTGATAATCCACTTTTGTGGTACGCCGCGTACTTCCATCCCGGCGTCGCTTCGGCCGAGCATGATGTCAAAATACCACTTCATGTCTCCCAAAAACGTTTCAAGGGGTTCCGCATGCTCATCCAAAGAACCGAAAATCATGCCCTGATAGCTTTCTACCTTGGGAATCTTGCGAAGCGACCACTGACTTCTGTCCATTTCCTCCCCGTACACTTTGTTGCCAGCGATAATCCCAATCAAATCGCCGCTTAAATTGAACGTCCAGCCGTGATACGGACAAGTAAACGTTTTCTTGTTGCCGAAATCAGCAGTGCATAGTTTCGTGCCGCGATGCGCGCACGAATTTAAATACGCTTGAATCTGACCATTTTGATCTCGCAGCAGTAAAACGGGGTCATGCACTATCCAACGCGTGACATAGTCGCCAGGGTTCTCAATCTCGGACTCGTGTCCAAGAAAATTCCACGTCTTTGCAAAGATATTTTTGACTTCGGCCTTAAAGATTTCCGAATCTGTAAAAGCCCACTGCGGTAGCAAGCCGCGCCGAATTTTGTCCTTCACGCCTTCCAGCATACTGGTATCCAATCCCGCTTGATTCGCCAACTTCATCCGCCTCCATGTTGACGTATTTGATTCACGATTCCCCGATACTCGCGCACAAGGCAATGTAACCGCTATCACAAGATTACCGTAACATCGCTTGTGACTTTGCGATACGTGTCGGTTCCTCTATGCGGAACGGTCTGTTGTTTTTTCCTCCTCTACATGCTAGGCAATTGCGCCAAACGTCAAAAATCTCATGATTTCACCTCTACAGGTACCCCTGCCTCTGGGTTCAATTTGTTCCCTACCCGTCTTGGCGCAGTCTCTCGAATGCCGAACCCGACGAGGAAGACAAGAAATGACCCTGCCGCAGAGATCCACATCGGTGCAATCAATCCATAGTGATCGGCCGCAATTCCAGCAATCGTCGGCACCGTAGTGCCTCCGAAAATCTCACCAATCATCATCATCAACCCGATGGTAGAAGCTGCGAACACCGCTGGAACCGACTCGCTCGGAATGATGGACATAGCCACAGGCGAATACCCTTGGCCAATCGCCAAGACGAACAACAAAATCATAATCGGCACAACACCGACGTGAACTTCAGCGAGAACCAACGGTGCGAGCGTGGCGAGTAGGCCCGCGATAATGAGGGACGGTTTGCGTCCAATGCGATCCGAAATGAGTGGAACGATGAACCCCCAAATCCAAGACCCAAACCCGAACGCACTCATGGCCCAACTCATTTGCGTCGGACTGATTTTATCGACTTCCGTCATCAGAATCGGCGCGAACGTGGTAAACGTAATGAGCCAAGTAATAAAACCGATAGAGCAAATCAGACACAGCCACGTATTTCGGTTCTGAAAGATAATCTTATATTCAGCCCAGGTGAGTCTTTTGTGGGATAATTCCGTATCTTCTTTCGAAATTTTTGGCTCTCGCATGTACTTTGCGACAATCGCGGCCAGAATCAGCGCCGGAATGGCCAATAGATAAAACGCAGCCCGCCAGTTAAACGCCGTCGCAAGAGACACGACGATGAGCGGCGCAATGGCGCTTCCCAACAGACCACTCGCGCTTTGCACAAAGCCAATGTTAAATCCCTGTCGACTAGCAGTAGACGAAGCCTTTACCGCGCTAGCCCCAATCGGAAAGACCGGCCCTTCCGATAACCCCATCAAACCGCGCGCCAAAATCATACCAAGAAACGATCCGACGACGCCGGACAAAATCGACGCCAACCCAAAGACAATGATGAAAATGACTAGAACTCGTTTGCGGCTCCCAATGATGTCGGAAAAGCTGGAAAAGAGCCAGGCAGACACGCCCCAGCACACCGACAAGGCAGATGCGAACATGCCCACCTGTGCGTTGTTTAAATGCAGCGCCGGGATGATGAACGGCGATAGAAATGTGATACTTTGCCTATCCATAAAGACGAGGCCAAATGCAAAAAACATCATTAGGATGATGTCATTTTGATAAGACCAAAACTGCGACTTTTTCTCCATATTTCACCCTCCCACCATCTCTTAAGAAAGCGTTTTCAAGAAAGCGACATTGCAGAGTAACTCATTCGCGAGTTGAATCAATCACAGCCGTAATCTCTACCTGCACCAACGCCCCGTTACGCAACTGGCTCACCGTTGAATGCCGTGCGGGTCGGCTCGCCGGATCAGGGAACATCTTTACCCACTCTTCGTTCACCAAGTCGCGGTATTGCTCGTCTGCGAGATACACGGTCATCTTGCCAATGTCATCAGGACTTCCGCCAGCGTTCTTCATAAAACTACGCACGTGCTGAAAGACCAACTGCACTTGGCGCTTTGGGTCAGACGGAATGGAGCCCGTGGACGGATCAATCCCTGCAATCGCTGAAGAGAACACAAATGGTCCAATCTTTGCGCCCTGTGGTATCGGTGTCTTTCCATGTGTAACGCCGTCAATTTCAAGACTCCTGCGATTACTCATCCATATGCACCTCAGTTTCTTCGAATAAAATCAATAGATGGAGAACAATGACTCCCATTTATCTCGTTGAGAGTTGATCCAATTATATTGAACGGCCAACTTTCGGTCAACATAATTGTTAACAATGAGATGGACGAAATCGTTGGTGATACATCCACAGATGCAGTGCGTAAACTTGGCTAAGCCTCAGACACCACTTCGAGATTACTTCTGCGATGCCACCAACTGCTGCCCGGGGTGACTCCAGTAATACCCTTGATGCAACGATATGCCTAAATCCATATACATATCCGCCTGCGATCTCGTCTCAAGCCCCTCACCAATCACTCGAATACCTTGCGCACGCGCCCAGCGCGTCATCGCGTACAACAGATCTCGACTTTCTGGATGCGTTTCGGCAATGCTGACCCACGCTCTGTCCAGCTTCACCCAGTTGGGCATTACGTTCACCAGCCTGATGACATCTTGTTCACCCGCACCAAAGTCATCCTGCGCCAATTCAATCAACGGAAATTCCAATTGAAGTTCATACCAATGGTTCAAGTCAATCTCCTGTTGTCCATGATGGTGCTCCAGGATTTCAAAGACACAAATGACATCAGGGTGCTGTTGGTAAAATTTCGACAGCCAGTCACGCATTCTACCCGTGTCGCTCAAGCTGGCCACGTATACGTTGAGAAACAATCTGACGCCTTTGGGCCAGGATACTTCCTCCAACCGCTCCAACAAACTGTCGAGACAATCCCAGTCGGCCTGTGAATAGAATCGCAACTTTTCCGCAATCCGAAAAAATGTTTCTGGAGAAACATCCTGTTCGCCCCATTTGGGTCTCGCCAACGCCTCATAACCGACGACCTCTTCTGTAGCCGCATCAAATATCGGTTGAAACACCCAATCGATATCACCATGCCAACGGATATATTCCCGACTCACGACTTCGGGGAACTGGGCATGATGCAAGTCTTGAACCAAGCCCCAGTACCCGACAATTTGCCCAGAGAGCGTCACCGGGAACAACTCAGCAACTTCCCACCACTCACCACCATCTTTGCGCCGATTCAACAAACAACCGCTCCATGGTCGGCCATGCGACAGATTGTTCCACATACTTTCATAGACTCTTCGTGGCGTCTTTCCTGAGCGGCTGATGCTCGGTTTATTTCCTTGTAGTTCCTCCCGGTTGCGGCCAACCAAATTCGCATATGCCTGGTTGGCGACAATAATCTGGCCGTGCGCATCTGTCAGCACAAACGGATAATATGCGTCAGCCCACAGCGACTGCGCAATATTGGTGAGCCAATACAAATTGGCATCCACGTTCTCCGCGACCGACAAACACGGTTCTGTCGCGTCGCTATAGCCACTCGCTTTGAGTACGCAGTTCTTGCCAGATCTCTTTGCACTCAACAGTGCCTTGTCTGCCTCATTCGCAGTTGCTTCGTTAAACTCCCCTTGCGTCCATCCCATTGAAACACCGATGTCGAGCGTTACGCCTCCTTGCAAAACGGCATAGCTGCCAGAGGTTGCCGCTTGATGTAGCCGCTGGACGACCTCGTCCCCCAAAGTCCCCGGTTCCATCGGCAGTAAAATTTCGAATTCATCCCCACCGAATCGTGCAATCGCGTCCTCCGCGCGCAACTTGGCGCGTATCCGACTCACAAACTCCCGCAACACGCAATCGCCAACTTCGTGTCCCCAGGTATCGTTGATCCACTTGAAGTTGTCGAGATCGCAAAAAATCACAATTCCATACGTGACCCCATGGCGGCGCAAATCGTTTATCCAAGTGGTCAAACCGCGGCGAGTGAGCGCGCCAGTCAACACGTCGTGCTGTACGGCGTGATGCGTTTCCCGGACGAACTGATCATGTCGGCTGCGAAAATTCACGTACATCCCCGACATGATACCTGTCAGTAAAGCCACAACAGTGGAACCAACCCCACGATGGAAAATCAACCAAAACAGGCCGTCGGCCAAGACGCACAGCGAGGTCGCGTACAACATCCCCACCATCGAAGTCCAGCGTGTCAAGATTGGTGAGATGAGCGCAATGAGCAGACACAACAGGCCCACGCTCACCCACACTTGCGGCCGGGTCCCGTAGCGCCAAAGCTCTTCCACCAAAAACGAAGCGACCGTCGTGACGACGAACGCGGACAACTTCCAAGTTCTCGCGTGTAAGACATAAACCGTTGCATATAAAATACCGAAGATACCGGCGGATACATCCACGTGAAACAATCCACCATCCAACGTGAATCCCAGTGGAAGCAAGATGAAAATAAACCATGGCTCTGCCGCAGGATAAACGCGATACACTGCCAATTGCGCAAATTCACGTGTCGAAAACACCTGTGCGGACAACAGCCACGTTTGTAAAATCCATCCCACAAATGCGCTCCCCATGCCCATCCCCCTTGTCCACTGCAACATGCCGTGCGTCGGCATATGCCGACGCAAAGCGCTCTACGAATTGAGATTAGCAACCCGCGAACAAAGTGTAATGATTCGTTTGGACTATTTATCTCTACCAATGTATGTAGTCCGTTTGTGCCGGACTCAACGATGGGAGGCAGCGCATGGGGAAAGGAAGATTCTAACTTCCGAATTTTACAAAAAAGAATCACAGCCCTCTTGCTAGGACTGTGATGGCATAGCGTAAATCATTATGAAACTATGTGAGATCTCACGCGTCACGTAATAATATCTTCGAGTTCCATACCTGGTTTGATCTTGCGTGTACCGAACCCACACGCACAAGCGATCCAGCTTGCAATACCTAACCAAATAAAGGTCGCGTATTCGACGCCAATGGTGTGAACCATCCACTGTGACGTGAGGCCCGCCAACAGAAGGGCTGCCCAGTTCGCAAACGACATGAGCGATGCGCCTGTTCCTCTCGCACGCGTCGGGAAGTTCTCCAGCATATATGGGATATAGACGCCCATGTGCCCAACCGTAAAAAAGTAATATGCCGCCCACCAAAAGGCCATTTGTCCGGGTGAATGGGTGCCGAATGCAAAGAACACACCTGCGATCCCGCCTAGAAATAGCCAAATTAATGCAATACTGCGACGCCCAAATCGATTTCCGAGGTATGCCGCAGCCAGGTACCCAAAGGCCCCGACACCCGTTCCCCAAGCGTTGATCGTCCATGTGTTGGATAACGTAAAGCCGTGTGCCGCAGAGATAGTAGGAAGGAAGTAAGCAACAGCATACAGGCCGTAATTGTAAACGAATTGCCAAACCCATAACAGGATGGTCGTCTTGCGCAGGTCTGAGTTAAATAGCTGACGATACGTAAACTGAACTGCCTCCTGTTGATTCACCTCGTATTGAGCGCTTACATTTTCCTCATCAAGGCTGCCGGTCTTCTTAACTTTCGCCCGCAGTCGTTTCAGGTCATTAAACCGGTCGCTCTCCTTGACAAAAATGCGGGTTAGCAAAATCAGAAACACAGGAATAAGTCCTGCCCAGAATACGCCTCTCCAACCCCAGGCTGGCGCAAGACGAGCCACAACAACCGAAGTCAGGAACCATCCGACAGGCCATCCTACCTGCGCGACACCAGTCCACCAACCACGTGAGCGGCTGGGCGTCCCTTCGGTCACCATCACCTGCCCAATCATCCACTCCGAGGCGTTGCCGGCCATAGTGAAGCAACGAGCGATAAGCAGGGAGATAAAACCACCGGACAAAGCACTCAACGCACTGCCCAGTGCGGTAAACACAATCGTCCACTGAAAAATGACCTTTCTCCCAAGATAATCAGATAAAGGACCGGCAATCAACGTGGCGATACACCCGGCAATCGCCATCGATGCGGTGATAGCGCCAATCGTCCAGGCAGCTAAATGCAAACTCTTTTGAATCAGCGGATAGACATTACTGAAGAATGACCCATCCATATTCACCATCGTCCAACCTAAAAACGACGTCAATGTGACTAAGAAAGCGTTTTTATCAAGGCCAAACAACGTCGGCCGACTGGTTATCTCGGGAAACTCCTTCTGCGTCCGTACACTCCCCAAAACACTCGCCCCCTACTCCTAGGACATGGATTGATGATTCGAACTCGTCGATTCAACTGCTACCTTTGAAACCTCGTCATCTGCTAACGTAATTTCGACAATATGCAGGCCTTCACTAGAAATCCGAGAAGGAAATACCTCTACTAACCGCTCTTCATGAACCGGAATGATGCGCCTGGGATCTCTATCAACCAAATTCATCATCTTATCCGTCGTGAGCAAGAGATTGACCTGGCTTCCCGAGGCAAGCCCAACCGGTACATACACGCCGTCCTTGTCTCGGCCTTCAATATTTTCGAAAACGTATGCCAAATCTCCAGCCAAAATCCAAGCATCTGAGCCTTCTGCGTTACGCACGCGAATAAATTGTGATCCGAACGTATGCGTATCCGGCGCCGCGAACAAATCAATGTTCGGCAGTACGTTCTCGAGGTCGCCATCGACCAATACTAATCTGCCTTCCACTGCCAACTGCGTCGCGCGCAGCATATCGCCCGGATCCATCGCGCCTTGCAGCCACTCGAACTGTTTTGGCAGCGCCAGCGCCCACAACCACTTCGTAAACTCCTGCTCCTGAATGTAAAACCGGGCATTTGGGAAATCTTCAACATTTCCAAAGTGATCGAAGTGTGCGTGCGTCACCAACACCGTATCTACCTCTTCCGGTTGAATGCCGACTTCCTTCAATACAGTCTTCGGATCTCGCCAATTGATCACGCCAAAGCGCTCTGCCAATACTTTTCCGTATTCCTTATAGTTGTAGCCTACGTCAACCATAATGGTGTGACCGTTGCCCTTGATCACTGCGTAGCAATAAGGCAGCTTGATAGTTCCTTCATTATGCGCACCATAAAGGACGCCGCCTTTCGCATAATCAGGAACGTAAGCATATTCCAAAACCCAAATGGAGTAATCCTGCATCCGTTATTCCTCCCGTTCTCAGTGATGTGCACAAGCGCAACTCGTGTTGAGGGACACCATTTCAAATGCCGGCGAGAACGACGACGCACGCTTCAGCTGTTGATGGGCGTACTGGAGGCGCAACAACATCTTGTGAATCGCCTGATGCCTCGCCTCCATCCCCCTTTGCTGCACCCATTCGACCAATTCGCGATGAACAGACTGTAAACTCGTACACACATTGACACACACGCGTCGAAAATCTTCGAAGCGCCCTCCGTGTGAAACCTGAGACAGGTGTTCAAAGGTCTCAGCCAACCAGTTTCCCGTCTCCTTCAGAACCATCAACAATTGTGTGGCTTCCGTCGTCGCTTTTAACTGAACCAACATCAACACGCCAGACAGCGATTGCATGGAACGTTTGAGCTCGTGAAAGTCTATCTGCATTTCCACAAGATACTTACTATCGATGTCTCCGGTCATCCACTGACTATCGGCATGAAATGTCTTCGCGCGATTCACGTCGCATCTTCACCCCTATCTCTTACCGTGCTACGCATCACCAGTTCTCCTGGTATATTTGTAATTTCTGGCTCTGGGGCGGTCCCTTCAATTTCGCGAATTAGCCGGTCGACCGTCGCCTCGACCATTTCATTGACGGGTTGACGTACGGTAGTGAGTGAATACGCTTTCCAGGCCGCCAAAGAAATGTCATCGAACCCAACAACTGAAACGTCATCCGGTATTCGAATCCCAAGGTGTCGAGCTGCGTCGAGAACGCCTAGTGCCATGATGTCGTTTGCACAAAAAATTCCGTCTGGAGGATGATCAGCGTGAAATAGGTTCAATGCCGCATTGTAACCGCCCTCGTACGTGTAATCTCCCGGCACGACGATGGGGTCGGCATACGAATGCCGTTGCAAGACTTGGCGAAATCCTGTTTCCCGATCTCGACTCGTAGATGTATTTGGATCTCCCGCCACGTAACCAAGTCTTCGGTGTCCAGTACCGATGAGCAGTTCAGCGACGACCTCTCCTCCGCGCACATTGTCACACGTCACGGCAGAACAACGCGCGTTTTGCATATAGCGATTGAACAGAACCACCGGAAACCCATAGTCAGTCAAGCGAGTTACCATCGCCGAGGACAACTGCGCCGCTACTGCGATGACCCCTTCGGTGTGATACTCGATGAACGGGGTAATATCGTCGCTGTCGACGTCATTTCCCGCCGAATGGACAAACAGCACATAAAATCCTCTATCTCTCAATGCGTTTGTAAACCGTTCAATGACATCTGGGTAAAACGGGTTTTTGATATCGGATGTAATCAGCCCAATCATCCGCGACTTTCCTGTAATCAACCCGCGTGCGATGCCATTTGGTCGGTAGCCCAATTCTCTTGCGGTTTTTAAGATGAGTTCCCGCTTTTCCGGTGACACGGAGCCATTCCCTAGTGCACGAGAAACCGTAGATTGATGAATTCCGAGCACTCGTGCGATATCGGAAGCGGTAACCCGCTTTCGGCCCGCTCCTCTATCGCCGAATTGACCATCTGGATAGTTACCTTTCACACAATCACCACATTGTCAGGTTTACTGGCTGACTGCGGTGACCTTCCCATAACGCCGGACTCGTAACAGAGCCTGTTCCCGATGGCCAGCGAAGTTTTCTAAGTCACACAGTCGCGCCGCATATTCTCCGATGTAGGCACTGGCTTGTGGTGTACATTCTTGATACGTACACGTTTTAATAAACTTGCCGACCCACAGGCCTCCAGTATACCTGGCAGCTCCTTTGGTTGGAAGCGTATGGTTGGTTCCGATGACCTTGTCGCCATAGGCCACATTCGTTTCTGGACCAAGGAAAAGTGCCCCGTAGTTTGTCATGTGTTCGAGGAAGTAACGTGGGTTCTTCGTCAAGACCTCGACATGCTCATATGCGAGTTTGTCGGCCTCAATCACGGCCTCCTCAATACTGTCCACCAGGATGATAGCGCCATTGTCAGCCCACGCCTTCCCTGCGACGTCTGCGGTTGCCAATGTCTCAAGTTGCCTATCGATTTCTACTAACGTTTCTTTCGCGAGTTGCTCCGAGGTCGTAATCAGCACAGCGGGCGATGTCGGTCCGTGTTCTGATTGCCCAAGCAAATCACACGCGACCATTTCTGCATCGGCGGAGTCATCCGCAATCACGAGAATTTCAGTTGGGCCCGCGAACAAGTCAATGCCTACTCGTCCGTACAATTGTCGCTTTGCTTCGGCGACAAACGCGTTGCCAGGCCCGACAATCATATCGACCGGCGCAATCGACTCTGTGCCTAACGCCATTGCAGCGACCGCTTGGACGCCACCGAGAATATAAATCTCGTCCGCACCAGCCAACGACATCGCAGCCACCGTTGCCGCTGGGATCTCTCCTTGAATCGGCGGTGTGCAGGCAATGACCCGCTGTACCCCCGCTACTTTTGCGGTCAACACGCTCATATGCGCGGAAGCCACCATAGGATACCGTCCCCCGGGGATGTAGCACCCCACACTGTTGACCGGGATGTTTTTATGCCCGAGCGTCACGCCTGGGAGTGTCTCAATCTCCAAGTCGCGCAGCGCCGCACGTTGGGCTTCGGCGAACCGCCGGATTTGTGCCTGAGCAAATTTGATATCCTCCAGTGTTGTTTCCGGCACACTGCTCATAATCGCTTCAATGTCCGCAGTGGAAAGACGAAATGTCTCCGGCTCCCACTTGTCAAACTTGGCGGACAATTGACGCACGGCAGCATCCCCGCGGTTCTCAATGTCACTCAAAATACCGCTTACGGTTTGCGATACTTGATGGTCTGCCTGTTTCATTTCGTCTTTCGTCTTACCTTGCTTTAAAAACCTAGCCACGACGCTCATCCTTTCAGAAATCGCTACAATCAACAGAACTCACAACCTTGCATACGTATGCAAAACCTGCATTCTTGCATTCGTATGCAACATCCCCCAAGAAGGACTGCGCGCTTTGCATACGAATGCAATGCGACGAAAAACAAAATGGTGCAAATATCATTTGATGACTCGGTGAAATCGAGTCGTTCAATTACTTAACCACATCTTAATTTTCTGAGCTTCGATAGTCAACCGCTTTCATCGAAGATTTTTTCATCACACAGCTGGGCCTTCCGTCAAAACCTGCCTGGCTCTCAGAACTGCAACCATGCAGGAGGAAATCGCCAACCACGATTGGCCCACCAGAATCGGGGACGGGCGAGCCTGTCGCACAGACTGCCCCTCCCCATCGATGTGGTTCATTTGTGCGAAGTGGCCAACGTTTAACGGAATCCCAGTACGGGATGCGGTACATATGGCTCTTCCAGCTTTGCAATTTCCTCAGGTGTGAGCGTAATAGACAACGACGCAACCGCATCGTCCAAATGATGCATTTTGGTCGCCCCGACGATAGGTGCCGTCACCGGCGACTTCTGGAGTACCCACGCCAATGCGATTTGCGCGCGCGGAACCCCTCGGCTTGCAGCGACTTCAGCAACCCGCTCAACGACTTTCTTGTCCGCTTCTGCAGTCGTCGCATACAATGACTTGCCGAATTCATCCGTTTCTGAGCGGGCACTCGACTCATCCCAATCACGTGTCAACCGCCCACGTGCCAGAGGGCTCCAAGGAATCACACCAATCCCTTCCGCTTCACACAACGGAAGCATCTCGCGTTCCTCTTCGCGATAAAGGAGGTTTAAGTAATTCTGCATCGATACGAACCGGGTCCAGCCATGCTTCTCAGCCGTATAGAGCGCTTTGAGGAACTGCCACGCATACATCGAAGAGGCGCCAATATAGCGCGCCTTGCCGGCCTTGACCACATCGTGAAGAGCTTCCATTGTCTCTTCAATCGGCGTGTCATAATCCCAGCGATGAATCTGGTAGAGATCGACATAATCAGTTCCTAAGCGCTTCAAACTATTATCAATCTCGGTCATAATGGCCTTGCGCGATAGCCCGGCGCCATTCGGTCCCGGTCGCATGCGACCATGTACCTTCGTGGCAATGACGACTTCGTCCCTGCTCGCATAGTCTTTCAGTGCTCGTCCGACAATTTCCTCACTGGTGCCATCCGAGTAGACATTCGCCGTATCGAAAAAGTTAATGCCCAATTCAAGCGCGCGCTTGATAAACGGGCGAGCGTCTTCCTCATTCAAAGACCAGCTGTGGTTTCCGCGTTCTGGGACGCCATAGCTCATACATCCCAAGCATATGCGCGACACTTCCAAACCAGTGGTGCCAAGCCTCACGTAGTCCATTTTGTCATTCCTTCCTCTAATGGTTGATATCTACTACGATTGTACGCCTATTTGTCCCGCAATGCACACGGCGGCACCACAGCTGTGCCCATGCTTGCCGCACTCAGAAATTCAGGTCGAAATCAATCAATTCTGGTGCTTCAACCGAGTAGACCTCAGCCCCCTCAATCCCTCTTCCGTTCATCGCCGCTGGCAAAGAGAGACCAGAATATCGTCCGAGCAACCAAAATACCACACCGGACAACGCCACAATCATCGAGTCCCACGGAGCCGGAACGATACCTCTTCCACCAAACGTACCGAGAAACGACATAAGCGGAATGAACACCATTGCCAAGACCAGCCAGATGCCAGCCCGTACGTGGCGCCACGGCCATTTTTGACGTCGAAAGGCGATAAAATAGAAAACGATTCCGATTGCAAAGAAGAGCATCACCCGACCTGTGACAGGCCAGCCCACCCAATACATGATAAGACACGATACCGCACTCGCGACGGGCGCCGTTAGATTTAATAGCGGCACTTTAAACGGTCTTGCCTGATTCGGCACCGTGCGCCTTAACACGCTCACTGTAGCGGGCACGACGAGATTCGTGAAGACTGCACATGTCACCACGACACTAATCAAAGACTGCCAACTCGGAAACGGAAGAAGAAAGATGATTCCGACAATTTCATTCACAATAATCGATACCACCGGAACGCCCCGCTTTGGGTCAATTTGAGCCAAACGCTTCGGGGCAAAACCCTGCAGTCCCATGGCGTAGAGAATTCGCGCGACCACCGCAGTGCCCGTCAACGCCGTGCCAGAAGGTGAAATAATCGCATCTGCGTATAAAATGTACGAAACCCAAACCAAATTCACAGAGACGAGTAGCTCGACAAATGGCGCATTAAAATTCAAATTCCCCCAGCCAGCCATCAGGAGATGACTCGGTATTGCGCCAATAAAAGCGACTTGAAGGAGAAGATAGAGCGCCATGGACACGCCGACGACGGCGAGAATGGCCACCGGGATTTGTCGCCTTGGGTTCTTTGCCTCGGCGGCCAACTGAATGGGGCCTGTAGACCCTAGGTAAGAGTAGATAATGCCCGATGTGGCCAACGCGACAAAAATGCCCTTGATACCCGTTGGCAACAAACCACCACTCGCGACAGACGCGAAATTCGCAGGATGAAAACTGGTGGCGAGCAAAATGATAATGGTCCCCGCAGGGACGATCAGCTTAACCACAGTGAGCGGCGTATTAATTCTCGCAAACCAACGAATTCCCAAGATGTTGACGTACGCGAAGAGAATGACGAGAAAAGCGGCCACAGCCATACCTAGCGGACTCATCCGTTGGCCACTGTACAATGCAGGCCAATAAGAACTCGCGTATTGAATCACAGCCGCAGCCTCCGTCGCTGCGCCAGCTGCTCCAGGAATCCAACTGCCCCAAGCCACTAAAAAACCGACAAAGCTACCGTGTGAGTATAAGGGATAGCGCATTGCACCCCCGGCTCGCGGAAACATGCCCACCAACTCTGAGTTTGGCAAGGTGCTGAGGAGAATGGCGATGCCGCCCAATGCCCAAGCGATAAGTGATCCTGCTCCCGAAACTTTAGCCGCGTTATATGCGCCAAACAACCAACCAGACCCAACGACCCCGCTTAGCGAAACCATCATCAGGTCCCGAAACGACAACGCTCGCCGATATCCAGTTACGTCGGGATCGACCGTAGGCTGATACTGCTTGACCGGATCCATAAAGCATCTCTCCTCAATAGGTGATGAACAGCGAAGATCACACGCCAACCAAAAAGTGAGGTTTTCTAACGAAAAAATGAGAATTTGCGCCAAACATGTAAGGAATCCAAGTGTTTTAACAGGAATATACAGAACAATCCAACAATATTCAAGGTAAGTTTCCTGACATATCTGATTTTTGTCATTAAACCTTACGTATAGCATTGTCGCACCGCTGTTCCAACGATACAATCAGCGTATTGTTGTCACTTCTGAACGCCATGTTCGATTTGATATGAGTGAAGAACATCTTTTTGGAGGGGATCAAAGCAAATGTCCATTCCACAATCAAAACCACAACACCATGAACTGTTTGCACAGCGGACAAAAGTGCAAGCGGGTATTGCCGCCTTTGATTTCTCCGGGCGGACAGTGGACACTTCCGACGTCATCGCGTTGAACTACGGACTGCCAGACGGCGAGTTCTTCCAAATACCCGAGTTGACCGAAGCGGCAACAAAGGCGCTTCAAGTCGATGCTGCGCGAGTGCTCCAATACGGCGGTGGTTCAGGTTCCAAGCGGATCCTTGAATACCTCGCCGCACAAAAAACGACCTCTTGGAACATCGCGACAGACCCGAATGACATCCTGATGACCAGCGGTTCCTCGCAAGGAATTGACTTAATTGCGCGTCTTTTCTTAAATCCAGGGGACGAAGTATGGTTTGAGGAACCGTCCTATTTTGGCGCCATTCATATCTTCGCGCTAAACGGCGCGACGGAACGCGGTTTTCCGATGGACGAAGAGGGTCTGTTGGTGGATGCCGTCGAGCAGGAATTAAAAAACCGTAAAGCAACAGCACAAGCCATGCCAAAGCTCTTTTATGTCATCCCCAATTTTCAAAACCCTACGGGACTTACAATGAGCTTCGCACGACGCGTGAAGCTAGCCGAGTTGGCGGCCAGCTACGGCTTTTACATTGTGGAAGACGACGCCTACGGAGAACTGGGGTTTGACGAAATCTCCATCCCATCCGTCAAAGCCATTGCACCAGAGCACACCTTGTACCTATCCACCTTTTCCAAGACCATTGCCCCTGGTCTGCGAATTGGCTATATCGTCGCGCCACGCGTGATTATCCAAGCACTGCAAAAGGTCAAAGCGGAGGGGGGAACGAGCGGCTTCGTGCAAGAGGTACTCGCTAACTTTTTAGAATCCGTCGATTTTTCTGCGCACCTGAAGAAAGTTCGCACAGCCTATCGGTTGCGCCGAGATGCCATGGTCGAGACGCTTGCAGCGCATTTTCCCAAAGAGGTCACATGGACAAATCCATCAGGAGGCTTCTTCGTCTGGGTGACGCTGCCGCCTTACGTCGATGTCGCGAAGCTTTGGGAATATGCCATCGAGGAACGCGTCAGCTTTGTCGGCGGCGCACCGTTTTATGTGTCGGAAGGAAGCGGCGCCCAACAAATGCGACTCAGCTTTTCGTTCTATTCGCCAAATGTGGTTCACGACGGGATGGTCCGCCTAGCCAAGTCGCTACGCAACTATTTAGACGACACACCACAGGTCAGACCCTCGTAACATAGAGACAGCCTTTTGCAAAAGCAATCTTGACTGTTCCAACGAGGACTCCCCCCGTTGGAACAGTCGGCTGTCACTCACACAGCTACGGTCGCCTCTTCAATTCGCTCATCCAGTTCGTCGCGGTAACGCGCCGCTTCTGCTTCGCTCCATCCATACCAGACCGACATGAAGGAAAGTACAGGTTCCTTCCATCGCCGCACAAAGTCAATGTCGAAATAGAGGCTGCCCGTGCGCCGCACGAAGAAGTCCGATGGCGTCACCACCGCCTCGTACTCCAAGCCGTACACCAACGTCGCATATACTTCAGGCGACAACGAGGCGGCATCCGCGTCGTCATCATAGCGCCGCAGGATGTCATATACGACGTCGATATTGGTACCATACCGATGCGCCAATTGATTCGCCCGCGCCTCGCTTAGCCCTAAACTTACGCCTTCTCTTGTCTTCTCCTCTAGGAACGATTGAAAATTGGCCGATCCACCAAATTTGCCACCAGAGTACTCGATACCATCTGTGGTACACGCCGCAAACTGTCGGCCTGTCTCCTGGCTCAACTCTTCTGCAACCATGGTCACAACCTTGTCAGCCATCTTCCGATACCCCGTCAACTTTCCTCCGGCAATCGTAAACAAACCACTCTCCGAGCGAAAGACCTCGTCTTTACGGGAAATTTCCGAAGGGTCTTTTCCCTCTTCGTGAATCAGCGGACGCACCCCCGTCCAGCTAGACTCTACGTCCTTTGCAGTCAACTTCACCGTTGGGAACATGAAATTGACGCAATCAATGAGATAATCGCGATCAGCTTTGGTCATCCGCGGATGAATCAAATCCCCTTGATAGTTGGTATCGGTCGTTCCAATATAGGTCTTGCCGTCTCGCGGAATGGCGAACACCATGCGACCATCCGGTACATCGAAATACACGGAGTTATGCAGCGGGAAGCGCGCACCATCCACCACAATATGAACGCCTTTTGTATGATGGAGTGTCTTTCCCGTTTTCGATCCGTCCAGTTCCCGCAACTCATCCACCCAAGGCCCAGTCGCATTGACAATCTTTCTAGCGCGAATCTCATACGCCTCATTCGTGAGCAAATCGAGCGCGCGAACGCCAACCACCTTGCCGTCTTCATAAATTAAATCGGTTGCCTTTGTATAATTTAATGCCGTTGCACCGCGCGCAACCGCCTCTTTGATAATCTCCAAGGTCAGCCGGGCGTCGTCCGTCCGGTACTCCACGTAGTACCCGGCGCCTTTCAACCCTTCTGTCCGCAACAGCGGCTCTTTTGCCAACGTCTGTTGTGCGTCGAGCATTTTCCGCCGCTCGCTTCGCTTCACCCCGGCTAAAATATCGTAGACGAAAATTCCAAACGAACTGCTGAACATACCGTAAGTTCCGCCCTTAATGATGGGGAGCAGCATCCAGACAGGCGTGGTAATATGCGGGCCGTTCTCATACACAATCGCGCGTTCCTTCCCCACCTCTGCGACCAGTCCAACTTCGAACTGTTTGAGATAGCGAAGGCCACCGTGAACCAGTTTAGTCGAACGGTTCGAAGTCCCCGAGGCGAAATCCTGCATTTCGATAAGCCCCGTCTTCATTCCCCGTACGTGTGCGTCAAGCAGAATACCGGCACCCGTAATCCCGCCTCCGATGACCAATACATCTAGTTGATCTCGACGGACATCCCCCACCATTTCCGACCGCGACCTCATCGAGAATCCGCGATTCATGTCATTACCCCCATAAAGCAAGAAAACCACAGACTTTATGCCAACTGTGCATAAAGCCCATGGTTTTCTCCTCATCTCATAACCAATCACTATGAACTTGTATCCCGCAGAGCGTAACCCATACGAGTGACTATTTAAAAGAACGTGTTGCATTCACTGCCTTTACCCAGCCATTATATAACGACGCACGCGTACTGTCATCCATTTTGGCCTCAAACGTCTGCGAAACAGCAGCGTTGCGTTCAATCTCACCTTTGTCTTTCCAAAAGCCAACGGCCAAACCTGCGAGATACGCGGCCCCCAAAGCGGTCGTCTCAAGGACAGCCGGTCGTTCGACAGGCACGCCAAGGAGGTCACTTTGGAATTGCATCAAAAAGTCATTCGCCGCCGCACCGCCGTCCACGCGCAACTTTTGCAGCGAAATCGCCGAATCCTCCTCCATGGCGTGGATGACGTCCTTCGTCTGATACGCCAAGGACTCCAGCGCGGCGCGGATAAAATGTTCTTTTTTCGTCGCGCGCGTCAAACCAAAGATGGCACCCCTGGCGTCGCTGTCCCAATACGGTGTCCCCAAGCCGACAAACGCCGGTACCAAATACACGCCCTCCGTTGAATCCACCTTCGTCGCATACGACTCACTCTCAGGCGCTGTACGCACCATGCGCAATCCGTCGCGCAACCACTGAATCGCCGATCCCGCTACAAAAATGCTCCCTTCGAGCGCATACTCCACGCGACCGTCTATCCCCCAGGCAATCGTCGTCAGCAAACCGTTCGCCGATTTGACAGCCTTTTCGCCCGTGTTCATCAACATGAAACAGCCCGTTCCGTAGGTGTTTTTGGCCATCCCGGGTTGAAAACATGCCTGCCCAAACAATGCCGCCTGCTGGTCCCCCGCAATACCCGAAATGGGTATCGCCTCGCCATAAAACAAGGACGGCTCGGTGTGTGCATAGATTTCCGACGAGGAGCACACTTCAGGCAACATAGCAGGGGGCACCGTTAATATCTCCAGCAACTCGTCGTCCCACGAAAGGTCGAATATGTTATACATCAATGTTCGGGAAGCATTCGTGTAATCCGTGACATGCCGCTTTCCACCCGACAACTTCCAGATAAGCCACGAATCAATCGTGCCAAACAACAAGTCGCCGTTCGCAGCCCGTGCGCGTGCACCCTCCACATGGTCTAAAATCCATTTCACCTTGGTACCCGAGAAATACGCGTCAATCAACAAACCCGTCTTGTCTCGAAACAGCGGCTCATATCCCTGCTGTTTTAAGTCCTCGCAAATCTTCGAAGTTTGCCGAGACTGCCACACAATCGCGTTGTACACCGGCAGCCCCGTATGTCGATCCCACACGACGGCCGTTTCACGCTGATTGGTGATGCCGATGGCAGCGATTTGCTGCGCAGAGACGTCATGCGACGCCAACAGTTCGGAGATGACGCTCTGAACGGATCCCCAAATCTCCATCGCATCGTGCTCAACCCAACCATTTTGCGGAAAAATCTGTGTAAACTCCTTCTGTGACATCGCCACAATACGACCTGATTTATCGAATAATATCGCCCGTGAGCTCGTGGTTCCCTGGTCAATCGCCATCACGTATTGTTCACTCATTCGAATCCCTCCACATATAAAAACAATTTGTCGACGCCAAGACGCGAATGCGTGTGTCTGTTACGCCTCGAGACGCTTTGGAGTGAGGCCAGATGCCTTCACCCGCGCCGGATTTCCTGGCATAAACGGGCGCAACACGTAGGTGTACAGCGCCCCGGCGACAACTGCCCCGACAATCGGCGCAACAATCGGTACCCACCAAAAGTTCCCGGGGCCTGGAAAGGCGTTTTGCCCCCACCCCATCATCCAAGCGAACAGCCGCGGGCCAAAGTCGCGGGCCGGATTCAATGCCCACGCCTCCAGTTGACCGCCAAAACCGCCCACCATCGCCACGAGCAAACCAACAATCAGCGGCGTGATATTGCCACGTGGCGTATTCGTGTTGTACGTATCGCTCAATGCCAGAATGCCAATCACCAACGCACCCGTCAGGATGATTTCATCGACAAAGGCGTGCCCGGTGGTAATGCCTGCGCTTGGATGTGTGAAAAAGATCCCGGACGTCGTCAATCCCGTAGTGGCAGCCCTGGCGGCGTGATGCGCCGCGTTATACGCATTGATTACCGGACTGAACAACGTGTACGTCAGCCCGGCACCCAAGAAGGCCCCAATGCCCTGCGACACGATGAAACCAGGCACCTTTTTCCACGGAAAACCGCCGTACATTGCAAAGCCGACGGTGACCGCGGGATTGAGGTGGGCGCCCGAGATAGCGCCCACGAGATAAACGGCCATCGTCACACCAAGTCCCCAGAGAATACAAATTCCCCAGTAGTCGCCCGAGAACGAGTTGTACAGAACAGCCATGGCGGCAACACTGTCACCAACCATAATCATGAAAGCTGTCCCAATGATTTCAGCAATGCACTCGCCTAAGAAAGAATTTCTCATACAAACGCCCCCTCGCCATTTCAAAACTGTGTTGTTGTTCGAATGAAAATTAAAAAACCGCAAGACGCTCAAATCACTAACGGATCTGGACATCTTACGGTTCTCCAATTCTCATACCGCTCTTAACTTTTAGGTAAGCGCATTCATATCTTGGCCTTACTGTAATCCCTTTCACGTTTCTCGTCAACCGTCAATCTTTACCGACCACAAATCCTTGTGCGAGGTGGTCACCCCTGCCGCGCCTGCGTCCAATACAGACTGAATATCCGCGCGCGATCGAATAAATCCACCAGCTAAAATCGGCAATTGTGTCGCCCCCCGCACCTCGCGAATGATATCCGGCAACACGCCAGGCAATACCTCAATGTAATCCGGTTTCGAATTCGCCAACACCCGATAGCTGGTATCCAGACTTTGCGAATCTATCAAAAAAATCCTTTGAATCGCCAATACGCGATTTTTCTTCGCCGTCGTAATGACACTGGAATGGGTTGAAATAAGTCCCGCTGGCTTCAACATTTGACAAAGAAACTGAGCAGCTGACTCATCGTGCTTTAGACCCTGGATTAAGTCCGCGTGGAGAATCAGTTTTTTATCGTGTTGCTTGGCTGTGCGAATGAGACTGGGCAACTGTGTGAGATGACTTTCCAGCAGCACGATATAGGTGAAATCGCGCGTCAACAATTGCTCAAAGTCCTTCATGTGTTTCACTGCCGGGATTATCCGCTGATTCTCAAAATGCACGTTTCATTCCCCTTACATGAAAATAAGTCTCAACATCGCAACACAAGTGGTACATGTGCTTCTAACGACTGACCATATCACTCGATTCGCGACACATCAACCGACCACCCAGGTGCATCCAATTCAGTGATTGCCATTTCATGTGATTGATTTTAAGATAGGGATATGAAAGGGCTTTCCGTGGCATATGATGACACAAAGTCCATTCCCCGGCGATGTACATCAGTCGATGAAGGGGCGCAGTGTTTCCTCCCTGCACGGAGTGAAATCGTTGCGTCCCTTTTTCCTTCTATTCCTACCGTAAATGTCCCAGATTTCACGTTTGGAGGTGCATCTATGAAAAAACTAATGAACGAGGTAGGCCATTATGTCGACCAAATGCTCGACGGGATGGTCCTTGCGCATCCTGAATTGCGGCGGCTCCCCGGCACAACCGTATTAGTTCGGGCAGAAAAGGCGGACAAAGTCGCCCTAGTGAGCGGCGGCGGCAGCGGACACGAACCCGCACATGGTGGATTCGTCGGTCCCGGCATGCTGGACGCGGCGGTCGCTGGGGAGATGTTTACCTCACCGACGCCTGATCAGATTCTGGAAGCCATTCGCGCTGTCCATGGGGATCAAGGGGTGCTATTGATTGTCAAGAATTACACGGGCGACGTGATGAATTTCGAGATGGCGGCGGAAATGGCCACGATGGAAGGGATTCACGTTGAACAAGTGGTTGTCGACGACGACGTCGCTGTCCAAAACAGTACACATACCATCGGTCGCCGTGGAATCGCAGGAACCGTGTTCGTGCATAAAATCGCTGGCGCCGCCGCGGAGGCTGGATATCCCCTGGAAACGGTCGCTGCAGTTGCCAAGCGCGCCATCGACAACGTCCACAGTATGGGTGTGGCACTGAGCCCCTGCACCGTGCCCGCTAGCGGTCAGCCTAGTTTCCAGTTGGCGGACGACGAAATCGAAATTGGCATTGGCATTCACGGTGAACCTGGGGTCCGGCGCGAGCCCATCCGGTCAGCAGATGACGTGGTTGACACCCTGCTCGACACCATTCTCGAAGACGCCGCAGTCCAGGCGGGCGATGACGTCGCTGTGCTCGTCAACGGGCTCGGCGCGACACCGCTCAGCGAATTGTACATCGCAAACCGACGCATCGCCAGAAGGCTTGCCAAGCAAGGCGTGAACATCCAACAGACGCGCGTGGCCGAATACATGACCTCACTTGAAATGGCAGGCTTCTCCATATCTCTGTTGAAACTGGACCATGAACTCGCCAAGTTGTTGAACGCACCAGCCACAACGACAGCCTGGCGAAGCTGACGAGGAGGTTTCCAACATGCTCACGACAAGTGCCTTTATCGCATTCATCCAAGCGTACACGAACAGGCTCGACGAATTACAGCCACTCCTCGACCAATTAGATAATCAAATTGGCGATGGAGATCATGGTACGAACATGACACGCGGATTTCACGCGGCCAACGAACGCCTTACGTCAACACCTGCGGATGATCTCGGTGCCCTCAGCCAGGCCGTAGCCATGACGTTGTTGTCGAGTGTCGGCGGTGCGTCTGGTCCCCTCTACGCCACGGTTTTTCTACGCTTCTCTGCTCAGTGGAAAGGTCAGTCGCAAGTCGACGCGAAAGACATCACGGAAGCCATCGTGCAAGCTCGTGATGGTTTAGTTGCACGCGGCAAGGCGCAGGTTGGCGAGAAAACCCTGATTGACGTCTGGTCTCCCGCAGCACAGACCCTACAGGCGAATCCCACGGAGTCAGGCATACTCGCAGCGGCAAAGGCAGCCGCAGAGGCCGCAGTCGGCACGCGTGAACTCGTCGCAGGCAAAGGCCGAGCCGCCTACTTGGGCGAACGCAGCCGCGGCACCTGCGACCCCGGGAGCGTCTCGAGCGCCGTGTTTTTCGAAGAATTCGCAAACGCCATCGTAGGAGGTGTAGAGAAAACGCCATGGCCAACATTAGTCTCCTGATTGTCTCGCATAGTCGCGATCTCGGTGCGGGCCTCGTCACGCTGCTTGGCCAACTCGCGGGTCCGGAAGTGGATCTCCGCCACGCGGCGGGGCTGGGTGACAATATCGGCACAGACGCGACCTTCATCATGAAGCAACTGACCCATTGCCCACGCGATAACGAAATCCTCATCTTTTTCGATCTCGGCAGCGCCCTCATGAATACGCAGATGGCACTCGAACTCATCGATGAAGATGTTCAAAGCCGCACACACATCGTAGACGCACCGCTCGTCGAGGGCGCAATTGCTGCAGCCGTTTCGGCGCGCGCTGGTATGCCAGTGGAGCAAATCATGCAGCATGCCCGCGAGGCGAAATGGATGGAAAAGATCACGAGGGAGGCGTAAGATTTTAGTGATACGGCAGCCGCCTCGAGGGCAAGTCAAAGTCCGTCATCAACGGAGTGAACGACAATGAAGTTACTGATTGCAGAAAAGCCCTCCGTCGCCCGTGATATCGCAGGCGTCATCGGTGGCGTCAAACGCCACGACGGCTACCTAGAAACCAACACACACATCATCACCTGGGCACTCGGACACTTAGTGACGCTCGCCGATGCACACGACTATGATGCGAAATATAAAACATGGCGCATGGAAGATTTGCCGATTGTCCCGAGTCCATTTCGCCTAAAGGTCATTGAAAAGACCAAAGCGCAATATCGAATCGTCGCATCGCTCCTCAAGCGCGCCGAAGAAGTCGTTGTCGCCACCGACGCGGGCCGCGAAGGCCAATTAATTTACGAGCTGATTGCCTTGTCTACCGGGTACAAAGGACCAACGAAGCGCCTGTGGCTGTCCTCGATGACGCCAACGGCGATTCAAGACGCGCTCAAGCGGTTAAAGGACAACCGCGTCTATCAAAACCTCTTTTTCGCTGGATTTGCGCGCGCGCAGGCAGATTGGCTCACCGGCATCAACGCGACTCGCGCCATGACGACGCATGCGGGGACCTTACTGCCCATCGGGCGCGTACAAACCCCTACACTGGCCATGATTGTCCAACGAGATTTGACCATTGAGCAGTTTACACCACAACCATATTTCGAATTACAAGCGCAATTCGTTCATGACGAGGGTACTTACAAGGGAACTTGGATGAACCGCAAGCGCGAAACGCGGATGGATCAGCGTGAGGACGCCCAGCGCCTACTTGAGAAACTACGCGGACATTCTGGAACGATTCGCGATGTCGAAGAAAAGGTCGTCCACGAGCAGCCCCCACAACTGTTCGATTTGACGTCGCTGCAACGGACGGCCAACCAGAAGTATGGCTTTACGGCGGAACGGACACTACAATTGGCACAGTCGCTCTACGAAAAACACAAGGTACTGACCTACCCACGCACGGACAGCCGCTACCTGTCTGGCGATATTGTGCCAACTTTGCGTCGGCGATTACTAGCGGCAAGCGCGCAATTCCCGCATTTCCGAGCGTTGATTCCGGCACAAATCCGCCCTACCAAACGCGTGGTCAACGCGACGAAAGTGACGGACCATCACGCAATTCTTCCGACAGAACAGCCAGTTTCTGCTGCGCTTCGCCCGGACGAGCAAAAGATTTATGAGCTGGTTAGCAAGCAGACGTTGGCGGCGCTCTTGGAACCTGCAGAATGGGCGACGACCACCATTGTGACAGCAATCATGGATGAAATGTTCAAAACGAACGGGCGCGTCCTTGTCAAACCTGGCTGGAAGGCGGTGTTTCAGGTCAATCGCGACACGCGCACGACTGCTTCGGCAGACGAGGACGAAACTGAAACCACGCTGCCTGCCGTCACAAAAGGAGACTCCGTCCAGGTGGCGGACATCCAAGTGGTGGAAAAGGAGACGAAACCGCCCGCTCATTTCACAGAGGCCTCCCTGCTGTCCGCCATGGAAAGAGCTGGACGAGAGGTCGACGACGAAGTTCTGGCAGAGGCGCTCAAAGCGCGCGGGCTTGGGACGCCGGCAACGCGAGCTGCTGTGCTCGAAAAACTGAAACGGGATGGGTACGTCCACGTGGCAAAGAAGCAACTCATCGCGACGGAGAAGGGGAGGTCATTAATCGCAGCCATTCGCGTGGACGCGTTAAAATCTCCAGAGTTAACCGGGGATTGGGAACACCGACTCGCGCAAATTGAAGCTGGAAACTACGACGTGCGTCAATTTATCCACGAAATTACCGAGTTTACGCATATCGTCGTCGGATCGATTCGACAATTTGCTGTTCATGTCGCACCGGACCCGCAAACCGCCTCCACCGCTGTCGGGAAGTGCCCACGCTGTGGAGGACAAGTGGTCGAAACCAAAAAATCGTTCGCGTGCGCAAATTGGAAGTCACATGGATGCACATTTTGTGTCTGGAAGCAAATTTCGGGCCACAACATGAGCGCAGCGCAAGTGAAAGATTTGCTCAACAAACAGCGCACCCGTCCACTGAAGTTCAAAAGTAAAGCGGGCAAACCGTTTCAGGCACGACTTCTGTTGAATCCAGATGGCACAACGACATTCGAATTTCTAAACCAAACCGATTCCGGCGCGACGGGGAAAAAGCGCCCCTATGCAAAATCCGTACCTCGAAGATAGATTCGTATCGTGGTGGAGCGTAGGCTCCACCGTCCAGTTGTGCCCGCAATGGCGCACGCCAACCGTAGGAGGCTCAGATTTGTGTCAAAAGCCCTGCTATTTTCGCTGATTTGGATGCTGACCGGCAATCCCATTCTCGCCATCATCGTGATTCTTGTGATTTACTACGTCATTGACCAACGTTATTTTGGACTCCTACCGAGCGTCGTCAAGCCATTTCGAAGATGGTCTAGAATGTCAAACCTGCGACGCGTCTTGTCTTTCAATCCACATGACATGTCCGCTCGTTACGAATTGGCTCGTATCTACATGGAACGGCGTCAGTTCAAACAGGCCCTGGCGCTATTACAACAACTATCTGAATCCATGCAAAGCGAACCCGCTGTCCTCGCGGACACCGGTGTTTGTCAACTGGGACTCGGACGCTTGGATATCGGTGAACAACTGATTATGGATGCAACCGCGAGCAATCCGAACGTTCACTACGGAGAGCCTTACCTCAAACTCGCGGAAGCCCTAGCGCCCGTCCAACCATCCAAAGCGCTATCCTACCTTTCCAAATTTCAGGAAAGAAATGCATCGTCCTGTGAAGCTTATTACCAATTCGGGCGCCTGCAAAAGCGCCTCGGCAATCAGAAGCAAGCGAAAGCGGCATGGCGACAATGCCTTCGGAACTACAGGACGTTGCCAAAGTTCCGTAAGCGGCGGGACAGGCGTTGGGCACTGCTCGCGCTCATTCGCCAAATGACTGGCTAAAGACGCCAGAAGGCGAGAAAAATCACACATAAAAGCTTTGTGGCCCCAATCGGGTAGAAGGGGGCGACTAACCCCCGTTCTCCCACACCACCGTACGTACCGTTCGGTATACGGCGGTTCATGTTGTGGAACGAAGTGAATCATATCGCTCGACTAAACTCACAAGCCCTTGCTCTCTCCAGTAGGTCAGACCAAGGGCTTTATTCATTTGTGGAGTATTGGAGAGTCGCCAGTGCCCTTTCCGTGAGCTACTTATATTCACGGCCCATTCTCTTGGTATGCCGAGTGAAACCAGCTTACGCCGTTTGGTCTTGGACTGCTTCCATTGTTTCAGCAAGCACATCCTCAGTCGGCGCCGTGTCCACTCATCCAGTTGCTCGAATACGCTTCGAGTTTCAGCATAGCGGTAGTATCCTGCCCATCCTCTCAGGTAGGCGTTGAGCTTTTCCACCCGACTTGCCATCGACTGCCCTCGGCTTCGTCTCGTGAGCTCTCGAACCCTGTCCTTGAACCGTTTGAGCGACTTTGGTGCGACTCGAATTCGCGTCCTCTTCTCCACTGTAAACGAGAACCCGAGAAACTTTCGTTTCCACGGTCGGTCTACCGCGCTCTTCTCCACATTCACTTTGAGTTTCAGTCGCCCTTCTACGTACTTGCGCACACCTTCCATCACTCGCTCTCCCGCCCGCCGACTGCTCACGTAGATGTTGCAGTCGTCCGCATAGCGGACGAAGCGGTGCCCACGACGTTCCAGTTCCTTGTCTAGGTCGTCCAACAAAATATTGGCCAATAACGGGCTCATCGGCCCGCCCTGCGGCTTGCCTTCCTCTGACCTGACGCAAACCCCATTGACGAGTATCCCCGCCTCTAGGTATCTGCGGATGAGTCGGAGGATTCGCTTATCCATTACCTTCCTCGCCACGCGTGCCATTAACATATCGTGGTTCACTCGGTCGAAGAATTGAGCCAAGTCCATGTCAACTACCCACCGGTATCCCTCTGAGACATAGTTGCGCGCCTGGTTTACCGCCATTCGCGCACTATGCCCTGCTCGGAATCCATGGCTGGATGTGGAGAACGTCGGATCAAAGATCGGTGTAAGTACTTGTAGAAGTGCCTGTTGTATCAGGCGGTCTTGCACCGTAGGTATCCCTAACATCCGAATGCCACCGTCTGGTTTCGGGATTTCGACTCGACGTACGGGCATCGGTTTGTAGGTTCCACTCAGGAGTTCTTCTCGGATGCGTGACCAGTTGTCCATTAGGAATGGTCGAAAGGATTTAATCTCCATGCCGTCGACACCGGCCGCTCCTTTGTTTCGCTCCACACGGCGTAACGCTTCGAGCAGGTTTTCCCGCTCTACCACTTGTTCCATCAGGTCGATAGGGTTCTCCTCGCGGGTTGTTCCCTTGGGTTGCGCCGAAGAAAAGCTAGGCACTCCTTCAGTCCCCTGCGGATTCACCGCTTCCTCCTGGAGGTAGCTCCTTTTTGGGATTTTCTGCTGTCTTTGCTTTCCTTGCGAGCTTGCCATGTTCAACCCTCACAATCACGTTCAGGCCTTCCCTGTTTTGGCGTCCCTCCACAGGTACTATGCCGTCTGCTGACTTCTGCCCGTTCAGCGGCACCTTTCAGTACCGGTTACCAGTCTTGCTGGCGTGCCGGACAGACCTCCCCAGGTAAGAGCGCTATCTTTCTCTCCACCTACCCGCCCCATTTACTCTCGACAGCCTTCGGTAGCATGGACTTTGTTTTGTTTGGCAAACTCATCCAGCTGTCGTTAGCCTCACTTGAGGTTCGTGTTCCTCGGGCCGGAGATTTGCCGCCGCCTTCCTTCAGATTCCGCCTCGCGACGGACACCCTTGGCTTGAGCTATGGCTACTGCTACCTTCACCATTCCGGACTTTCACCGTATAGATAGCGCCCATGCTGGGCGCACACAAAAAATGAACCAACCCGCAAGGAGTTGGTTCACACAGTTCGCTGCTGTATCGGTGTTGCGAAATACCACCCACGACCATCACAGAGGACAGGGTAACGTTATCGTTTGACAGGCACAGCGCTGTGACGCCCTGGAACAACCCGGTTGCGCAAATCAATTTCAATCTGTTCAAGGCTGCGGCCCTTCGTCTCATTGACTTTCAGTGCCACAAAGATAAGCGCGAGCACGCCCATCACGCCAAATGCGATAAACAAAGTACTGATGCCAAATGCGCTGAGCAACGACGGGAATGTCAAGGAGACGACCAGATTTGCGAACCAATTGACCACCGCACCGACGCCAACGCCGAGTCCGCGAATGCTCAATGGGAAAATCTCCGACAACATCACCCACATGACCGGACCCCAGCTGATAGAGAAGAAGCAAATATAGGCGGCCAAGCAAATGAGTGTGGTCCAACCCGCGGCGGCGGTTGAGCCTGACAGCGCGTTCATAAAGCCAAGCACGAAGAGCGACAACGCCATACCGATACTTCCGATAATCAACAGGGGCTTACGACCCACTTTATCGATCAGGCGCGTGGCGACAATCGTCATAATCACCTGGACTGTACCGATACCGACCGTCCCCAAAATCGCTGCGGAGTTTCCGAGACCCACTTCTTTAAACGTTGTCGGTGCGTAGTAGATAACCGTATTACAACCGATAATTTGCTGAAATACAGCCAGTCCAATGGCGACCCACAGCGCGGGACGCACCCAGCGGCTCATGAGGTCGTTCCAACCACCCTGCTCTTGTTCATTCGTCTCTTTGATTTGCCGAACTTCCTCTTCGACGCCAACACCTTTACGAAGATGATTCAACACTTGCCGAGCTTCTTGCTCTCTGCCCTTCATCAACAGCCAGCGCGGGCTTTCTGGTAAGAACAGCATGCCGAAAAAGAGAATGAAACCAGGTACAAACGCCAGGCCCAACATCCAACGCCAATCGCCACTTGGGCTGAAAATGTAGTTAATAATATAGGCGAGAAGAATACCGATAACAATCATCAGCTGGTTTAGACTCGACAGAGAACCGCGCGCAGCCGTCGGTGCCATTTCGGACAAATAGGTCGGCACGAGCGTCGAAGCGCTTCCAACAGCTAACCCCAAAACAATGCGGAACAAAATCAAAACCCCAGCATTGGGAGAAAGCGCGGAACCGATGGCGCCTATACAGAAAATCACGGCACCGGCGAGAACCACCTTTTTACGCCCTAATTTATCCGTCAACGTACCACTGATAGCCGCGCCAATCATGGCCCCTACGAGAATGGAACTCACGACAACGCCTTCTGTAAATGAAGTCAGATGCAAGTCTTGTTCGACAAATAGAATTGCACCGGAGATGACACCGGTATCATAGCCAAAAAGCAATCCACCGAGGGCGCCAAAGAAGTAGATCAACGTGTTGTTCACTCTAAAGTTCATCTGAAGTCAACTCCTTTTTCGTCAAGGTCAGTTCGCAGAACAACAACTTGACGATTCCAACAGAATCTCACCATATCTGGTGTCTCTTTTTAGCGTTGCAAAAGCATTTGATCTGAAGGCGATTGCATCTGCTGCAACACTCGATCGCGGCAGATGGGTTTTCTGCATGCGCTTGCATCGGCAAGCGCCAAGCACCGGGCGATTCTGTCGCCGCCCATCAGGGCGGCAACGGATCATCTCAACCTACAAAGGACGACTGAACTACCAAGTTGCAACCTCTTGAAAATGCGGCTTTAACGCTTCGTACAACGACACGTACATCTTGTACGCCTTTTCGTACACCGGGAAGTGAGACGGCTCTGGCCGAATCCCTTCATCCGTCTGAATGAGGGTGTCACAAGCCTCTTGGACGCTCTGATATGCGCCTGTTCCAACGCCAGCGAGCAGAGCTGCGCCAAATGCCGGCCCCTGATTGGATTGCACGGCGTACACGGGTTGCTGGAACACGTCGGCTTGAATCGACTTCCACAAATGGCTGCGCGCGCCACCGCCGGATACGCGAATCTGCTCTACCGGCAAATTCACCCCCTCAATCAGCTTCAAGCAATCTTGCAGGCTAAAGGTGACGCCTTCAAGAATCGCACGGATGAAGTGCGCCCGCTGGTGACGGCCAGTCATTCCAAAGAAAACGCCGCGCGCGAGCGGATCGAGATGCGGCGTGCGCTCTCCCATCAGATACGGCAGATACACGAGTCCTTCGCTACCCGGCGCGATTTGTTCTGCTTCCATCGTCAGAAGCTCGTACGTATCGCGACCAATGAGCTGTGCGGTCATCTGCTCGAGCTGGGTGAACTCGTTGCGGAACCACTGGAGTGATCCGCCGGCAGCCTGCGTCACCCCCATGACGTGCCAGGCACCTGGCACCGCGTGGCAAAACGTGTGCAAGCGGCCCAGGGGATCTTTGACAATCCCTTCTGCATACGCAAATACGACACCCGATGTGCCAATCGTGCTAGAGACGACACCCGAGCGAACAATACCGTTGCCGACAGCGCCCGCGGCCTGATCTCCAGCGCCCGCCACCACACTCGTACCCACTGCCAGACCCGTTTGGTTTGCAGCTTCGGTGGTGACTTTTCCGGTGACTTCCACGGATTCATAGACCGCCGGCAGCCAGGTCATCGGAACCGATAGCGCTTCGCACATCTCCTTCGACCACTGCCGATGCTCTACATCCAACAGCAACGTGCCAGATGCATCAGACACATCCGTTGCAAACTCACCCGTCAAGCGATAACGAATGTAGTCCTTGGGCAGCAATACCTTGTCGATTTGTGCGTAGTTATCCGGCTCATGGTTGGCTACCCATAGCAACTTCGTCGCCGTAAAATTGGTCAGCGGCGGATTGGCCACGAGGCGAATCGTCTCATCCGTGCCAATCTCGCGTTCAATCCAATCGCACTCCGCCTGTGTACGCTGATCGCTCCACAATATCGCGGGTCGAATGACGCGCCCCGTTTCGTCCAACAAGACCAAACTATGCATTTGTCCAGTGAGCCCAATCCCCTGCACGAACGTCGCAGGGACGCCGGACGTATCCAGCACATCCCGCAGCGCAAGGCAAGTGTTCTGCCACCAAACCTCAGGGTCTTGTTCCACGTACAATGGCCGTGGCTGCTGATAACTATATTCGCACGTGGACTCCGCCAGCGTCCGGCCAGTCTCGTCGATGAGGACGACTTTTACCCCAGAGGTCCCCACGTCAATGCCGATAAATCCCTTGCCACGATGATCTGCCATAACCGTCATTCCACTTCTAGTAGATATTGATTCAGCTTCGCGAGCAACAGCTCTTGGCGGCCAGACGTTGTGACGGTTACCGGCTTATCAATGATGTAGTCCTCCAAGGACTTCAAGGTTGCTTTACCGCTCACAATGTCTTGGCCAATTCCGCTCTGATAGCTCTTGTAGCGCTCCTCGATAAACTGGTCAAACACTTTGTCCTCGACGAGCTTTGCAGCCACTTTGAGACCGCGTGCAAACGTATCCATGCCGACGACGTGTCCATAGAACAAATCGATTGGGGTCATGGACGCACGGCGAACCTTGGCGTCAAAGTTCAAGCCGCCAGAGTGCAACCCGCCATTCTTGAGTATCTGATACATCGCGAGCGTCGCGCTGTACATATCCGTTGGAAACTCGTCCGTATCCCAACCAAGCAGCGGATCACCCTGGTTCGCATCGACAGATCCGAGCATGCCGTGAATGCGGCTGACGTACAGCTCGTGCTCAAACGTATGCCCTGCCAGCGTCGCGTGGTTTGCTTCCAAATTCAACTTAAAGCGTTTATCCAAATCATACGTTTTCAAGAATGCAATGGCGCTTGCCGCGTCAAAATCGTACTGGTGCTTGGTCGGTTCTTTTGGTTTTGGCTCAATCAGGAATTGACCTTTGAACCCGATTTCATCCGCGTAATCGCAAGCCATGTGGAACAGGCGGGCCTGATTGTCGAGTTCCAGTTTCATATCCGTGTTGAGAAGGGTTTCATAACCTTCGCGGCCGCCCCAGAACACGTAGTTTTCAGCACCCAGTTCCAGTGCGACTTCCAATCCCTTCTTCACCTGCGCCGCCGCATAGGCGAATACATCCGCTTCCGGCGATGTCCCAGCACCATGGGCAAAACGCGGATTTGAGAACATATTCTGTGTGTTCCACAACAGCTTCTTGCCGCTGGATTTCATGTACTCGCGAATCATCGAGACGATGACATCGAGATTCTTGTTGGTCTCGCGAAGCGTATCGCCTTCCGGTGCGATATCGCGATCGTGGAAACAAAAATAGTTGACGCCCATCTTTTCGAAGAACTCAAACGCCGCTTCCACCCGTTTTTTCGCCAAATCCAAACCGCTATATCCATCCCATGGGCGAATCATATTCGGAAGCCCAAACGGATCACTGCCGGACAGCGTAAAGGTGTGCCAATAGCTGACCGCAAAGCGCAAGTGCTCTTCCATCGTCTTGCCCAAGACAACCTCACTCGGGTTGTAGTGTTTAAATGCCAGTGGATTCGTCGACTTGCGTCCCTCGTACTGAATTCGCTTTACTTCTGGAAAATAAGCCATGTCCATCACCTTTCAAGAGCGGCAATTCATCAAACTGAATGATGACCGTCAAGAATAATTTCATTACGAACAATGCTCATGTTGTAAATAAATCCCTGAGCAAACACCTTTAGTTTGTTCACTCAACATACTTAGAATATAGCAGATGAAACACGAGAATTCAAACTGTAATCGCCAACATTTTGCGCTTTCTTTGGAAGAATAAATAGGATGTGGGTATTTCTCGTGAACTTATCCCGCAACAAATAACTGGTTGTTGCACTGTCGGCCATTTGTTGTTATCGTCTCGTGTGTAAACAGAATAGTGCTCGTATAATCGCGGGAATATGGCCCGCAAGTTTCTACCAGGCAACCGAGAATTGCCTGACTACGAGTGGAAGCGCATCTAGGGTTCCGCACCGCTTTTCGGTGGACTGGTCCAAGCGATGCGACGCACGACGTGCGTACACCATAGGGAGAAAAGCCCAGATGGACAGGTTTCACTTGGAGACGAGTATCCAAGGTATCTGTCCAACTGGGCTTTTCTCGTTTTCGGAAGGGGTCAACCGTGTGAAAGAATTGCAGGCGTATATCCGTAGAGAAGGTGTTGTGCTGTCCGAACACGTGCTCAAAGTCAACTCCTTTTTAAACCACCAAGTCAATCCTTCGCTGGTGATGTCGATTGGCGAAAATTTTGCGGCGCGGTTCCGCGGCGAAGACATCACAAAGGTGATGACGGTTGAAGCGAGTGGTATCCACTTCGCGTTCGCCACGGCTTTGTCCATGGGTGTTCCTTTTATATATGCGAAAAAGACGAAGGCCATTACACAGGACAACGGGGTGTACACCGCATCCACCTACTCGTTCACGCGCCAGCAAACGTACCAAATCACTGTATCCAAGGACTTTTTGTCTAGCGCGGATAGGGTGCTTATCATCGACGACATTCTTGCAGAAGGCGCCAGTGTGAAAGGGTTGCGGGAAATCATCGACGCCGCAGGCGCCAAATTGATGGGGGTTGGTGTCGTCATTGAAAAGAGCTTTCAGAGTGGACGCAAATCTTTGGATGAAGCGGGCATCCCCGTGCACGCGCTAGCTCGAATCGCGGCGATGTCACCCGACGAAGGCATCACTTTTCTCGAGGATTGATAGAGGCTAGATAAAGGAGGACATAGCGTGCTAAACAGACGGAGTATATTCGCATTGGGATTGCAGCACGTACTGGCGATGTACGCCGGCTCAATGGTGGTGCCCCTGATTATTGGTGGATCGTTAAAATTAAACGCATCACAAATGGCGTATCTCATTGCCGCCGACATGTTTACTTGTGGCATTGCCACCTTGATACAGGTCATCGGCACGCGCTATATTGGCATTCGCCTCCCCGTCGTCTTAGGTTGTACGTTTACTGCGGTTGGACCGATTGTCGCCATTGGTCACACGACTAACCTGCCGACCATTTTCGGATCGATTATCATCGCTGGCATTCTCGTCTTTCTATGTGCACCGTTGTTCGGCAAACTACTTCAGTTTTTTCCGCCGATTGTCACAGGTTCAGTTGTCACCATCATCGGTTTGTCCCTGATTCCTGTCGCGATGGACGATGCAGCAGGCGGTTCTGGCAGCCCTGGCTTTGGCGATGCAAACAACCTATTGCTGGCTCTAGGGACGCTGATCTGCATCGTCGTGATGAATCGTTTCTTTAAAGGATTTCTCCGCTCAATTTCCGTGCTTTTAGGGCTCATCATTGGCACCATCGCCGCCTACGCGCTCGGCATGGTCAACTTCAGCTCTGTCGCATCCGCTTCCTGGGTAAACGTCGTTCACCCACTGTATTTTGGCAAGCCCCACCTCAATATTGCGGCCATTATCACGATGTTTATTGTCTGCGTCGTCAGCATGGTGGAATCGACCGGCGTCTATTACGCACTTGGCAAAATCACTGGCAAAGAAATCGAGCGTAAAGACATCGTCAAAGGGCTGCGGGCGGAAGGTATCGCGATTGTCCTTGGCGGCTTGTTCAACACGTTTCCGTACACAGCCTTTTCGCAAAACGTCGGCCTGGTCTCCATGACGCGGGTGAAAAATCGCAGTGTCATCGTGGCTGCAGGCTGTATCTTGCTCGTCCTCGGACTGTTGCCAAAAATCGCCGCACTCGTCACCGTGATTCCGTCCGCCGTCTTGGGCGGTGCAATGATCGCGATGTTCGGAATGGTCATCGCCTATGGCATGCACATGTTAGGCAACGTCGACCTCCGACGTAACGAAAATCTATTGGTCATCGCGTGCAGCGTCTCCATTGGCTTAGGCTGCGCTATCGTGCCAAACATGTTTGCGCATCTACCCAATACGTTAAACATGCTCTTGCAAAGTGGCATTGTACCGGGTACCATTACGGCGGTTGCGATGAACTTATTCCTAAACTACTTTGGCCAGCATGTCACATCTAGTGAAAACGTAGAAACAGAGGGCGTCCACACAGACAACGCGGTTTCATCCATGTAACAATCCATCGATATGCCGTGGCTAAGCCCCGCGATATCATCGAAATAAGAAAGGCGTGCGAGCAGCGGCGTTCACGCAACTTCGCTGCTCGTAGCCGATTTCACCCGTTCCTCGTCACTCGCTAACCACTCCGGCTTGTTCCACCTCGAAACTTTGACGTTGTGCATCTGCTTCGAGTATGTGCGAAACTCGCTCAATCACTTGCTCCACAAACTGCACTCGCCCCGCCATGATACGAATGACCACACCCGCGCCCACCAAATATGACACACCGACTTGCGCCTTGGCAGGGTCGATTGACTCGACAACTTGGTGTAAAGCGTTCTCCACATGGCGCCCCGCACCCACCAAGATGACACTCCCGAGCACCGGGAACTCGCTAGACCAAATGTGGCCTCGCGAAAGTGAATGTCGCCCAACCTGGATGCAGTCGCGTAAAACGAAACCATTCGGCCGAAACAACCGCGTCGTCAGCGATACCAAATTGCAATCCAGCTCAGCTGCCTGTGTGGATTCGGCCGTGAGAACGTCCGCCACAATGGCCCTTGCACCATCCTCTGCATAAATATCAGTGACCGAGGTATAGGTGCAGTGTGAATACGGAATCACGACATTGGGACGCATCGTCAAGTAGCTCTCAGAACCTAGCGTGATGCTGGTTCGCTGGGTTGCGCCCACAGCACCAGGCAACACCTTCGCATAAGACTGAAACCCAACAACCGCCATAGCACCCGAGCCAAGCGTCAAACGCTGTTCGTAGTCGTCCCCGTCCATCGCTCCAGGACCGAGGTGAATCAATTGAACTTCCGGACATGTACCTTCCCGCCGATATACAGGTCGACTCATCCGCAGGAGTCCCAAGAACTGTTGTCGCTCGACAATGGTGCGCTCGCCTCGACGACAAAATTCAACTTCCACTCTACCGGTGATTCCAGTCTCATCAGGGACCGACGAGCATCGCGTTGTATTCAATCCACTGCACCACCTCGTCGAGCCCTTCACCCAATAACAGGTTCGTAAAGAGAAACGGCCTCTCCCCACGCATTCGCGCCGCGTCACTCGCCATCACGTCCAAATTTGCGCCCACGAACGGGGCGAGATCCGTTTTATTGATGATGAGTAAATCCGACTTGCAGATACCAGGGCCACCTTTGCTCGGGATTTTTTCCCCCTGTGCAACATCGATTATATAAATGAGCGTTTTGCAGAATTAACGTTCACAACGCATTTGACACTATATATAGTGTTCCATTGATAGTTCGTACACTATATATGTGCGAGAAACGGTGAAAAATCGAATTCTGCAAAACGCTCAAATCGTAAAATCCGCCAACTCGGGACTGAATGTGGCCGCCAAATTGTCTCCACCACTTTCAACGAACACGAGTTCTAAGTCCGGAAACCGCCCCTCCAAATCGTCTATCGCCTGTAAATTCATCGTCGCGTCCTCACGAATCGCCGTATGCGGACATCCCCCCGTCTCCACACCGATAATCCGCGCTTCCTCCAAAACTCCGTTCTTCACGAGAAATTCCGCATCTTCTCGGGTAAAGATGTCGTTGGTGACGACCGCCATCTCATACGTGCCATAGAACGTTCGCGTCAGGCGTTCGACGAGCGCCGTCTTCCCTGCGCCAACAGGTCCACCAATGCCAATGCGCACCGCATTCATGGAAATCACTCCCTAGGACATGAACAGTCGCCCATTCAAGCGTTTGTGGTTCATTTGCGCAATTTCCCAACGCACGGCCGACGAAGAAATGTCCTCTGGCGTACGTCCAGTAAAATCGGGGGCTTCTTCGATCCAGCGTCGAGCCGTCGCGAGAATTTGCTGCCCGACTGTTTGACCAATCGGGATGGCTCGCACACCTGCCGCGACCAAACTCGACAGTGCACTGTAGAGCACCGCCGTCGTACTCAACGATTGTTCGATGCCCATCTCAGCCGCTGCGACGGCCAACGCAATACCGTGTGTCGTTTCGACTTCGCCCGCGCGCACACGCTGCCAGTACCACTCAGTGATACCACCCGGAACGAGCCCATTTAGAACTTGTAAAGAGCGCCTGCCAATTTGTAGCGCACCGCGCTTCGCCTGCTCGGCAATCAACGATGACGACACCAAGTGGGCGAGACGAATCACGCCAGCAACATCTCTTGCGTGGGCATATGTCCACGCAAGATGTGCCGCTAAACCGTCAAATGGTATCAACTGCAAATCAAACCAACTCTTCAGTGCAGACTGAAACGTCGCTGCATCGTGAACGACCCCTGTTTCAATCAGTGTTTCTAAGCCAAACGAATGGGAAAACGCGCCGTTTGGGAAATTCCCGTCGCAAATCTGAAGCATAAAAGACAATTGTTGAGCATTCATTCCCATCCGCCTTTAGTGCATGTGAGGTGCAAAAATGTGGAGAAACGGCTGTTCCAGCGTGCGCAAGACGCGCGCGCACTCGATGTCCATCCCTTGAAATAGCGATTCCAACAACGGGTGATAGGCGACGAGAATTTCGTTCTCATAAATTTGAATCGGGATGTGGCGATTGCCTAACTGATGCCCCACCTGCGCAATCTGCTCAAAGCTCGCAGGATAAATCGCCAAGACCCACTCCGGTTCCACGCGAACGACGACAATCACGCCGCCGTCCTCCAGCAAAACGTCCCCCGGGCGCAATATCGTATTGCGCGGTAACGACACCTTCAGTTCACGCCCGGCAGCCGTCCGCTTGCGAAACACGCGCCGAGCTAAATCATCGCTTTCCAGCCGCAATTCATCACACTGATGATTCGGAAAGTCGGTTTCGCGGCCCACAATCGCTGTGACCTTCACGAGCTAGACCTCCGTCAAAATAGAAAATACCGTTGCGCCAACGGCAGTACCTCCGCTGGTTCACACGTCAACCACTCGCCGTCTGCTGTCACGCGATAGGTAAGTGGATCAACCTCGATGACCGGCAGCGCGTCGTTGTGCACCATCGATTGCTTGCTGATATTGCGACACTGACGAACAGGTACAACCCGTTTGTTCAACCCGTACTGTTGCACAATACCCAGCGTCAACGACGCCTGCGAGACGAATGTCAAAGACGTCGCATAGCGCGCCTTGCCGAGTTGGCCAAACATCGGCCGGTAAAACGTCGGTTGCGGCGTCGGAATTGATGCGTTCGGGTCACCCATGTTGGCGAGCACAATGGCCCCGCCCTTGAGCACAAGCTCCGGTTTGACGCCAAAAAACGCTGGCGACCAAAGGACGAGATCGGCCAATTTCCCCACTTCCACAGACCCGACATACTGGGAGATCCCGTGCGTGATAGCTGGATTGATAGTGTACTTCGCGACATAGCGCTTCACGCGTGCGTTGTCTGCCCGCCCATCCTCTGCGAGCGCGCCGCGCTGGCGTTTCATCTTATCCGCTGTCTGCCAGGTGCGAATTATCACCTCACCCACGCGTCCCATCGCCTGAGAATCCGAACTCATCATGCTAAAGACGCCCAAGTCGTGGAGAATATCCTCCGCCCCAATGGTCTCCGGCCGAATCCGCGAATCGGCAAAGGCGATGTCCTCAGGGATGTTGGGGTCTAAGTGGTGACAGACCATGAGCATGTCAAGGTGCTCATCAACCGTATTCTTGGTATACGGTCGCGTCGGATTGGTCGATGACGGGAGGACATTTTGCATGGACGCAATTCGGATAATGTCCGGCGCATGCCCGCCGCCAGCCCCCTCCGTGTGGTACGTGTGAATCGTTCGACCATTGATAGCCGCAATCGTGTCTTGAACAAAGCCGCCCTCGTTCAACGTGTCCGTGTGAATCGCCACTTGTACATCATAGGCATCCGCCACCTGCAAACAGATATCAATGGCGTGCGGCGTACTGCCCCAGTCCTCATGTAACTTGAGTCCAATCGCCCCGGCTTCGATTTGCTCAGCCAATGCGCGGTGACCAGATGCGTTCCCCTTCCCCAGATAACCGACGTTCACCGGCAACGCCTCGGCCGCCTCCAACATTCGCCGCAAATGCCACGCCCCAGGTGTCACCGTTGTCGCCAACGTCCCCGTCGCTGGACCTGTTCCGCCGCCAAGCATCGTCGTAATGCCGCTTTGCAGCGCGACATCCACCTGCTGCGGGCTGATAAAGTGAATATGGCTGTCAATGCCTCCCGCAGTCACAATGGTGTTTTCGCCCGCGATGACCTCCGTACTCGCACCAATGACCATACCTTTTGTGACGCCGTCCATCGTCAAGGGATTCCCTGCTTTGCCAATGCCGACGATGTACCCGTCTTTGATACCAATATCCGCCTTCACAATGCCCCACGTGTCAAGAATCACCGCATTCGTAATGACGGTATCCAACACGTCCTCCAGCCTCGTCGCATACGGGTGCTGCCCCATGCCATCGCGAATCGTCTTGCCGCCACCGAACTTTGCCTCATCGCCGTAGACCGTGTGGTCTTGTTCAATCTCAATCCATAACTCGGTATCAGCGAGCCGAATTTTATCCCCCACCGTGGGGCCGTACATCCCTGCGTAGGCAGCGCGATCAATCCTTGGTATCGGCAATTCCCCCGTTCACCTCCCCACGAAATCCGTAAATCTGTTGCTCACCGCCAAATTTCACAAGCCCAACTTCCAAGGTGACCCCTGGCTCAAAGCGAATCGCCGTGCCAGACGGAACATCCAACCGATACCCTTGGGTTCCATCGCGCTGAAATTCGAGTGCTTCGTTGACTTCGTAGAAATGATAGTGCGATCCGACTTGGACAGGCCGATCACCCGTATTGCGAACGACGCGCGTGGTGCGCTGCCGTCCGGGCAGCAACGCTATTCCATCCGTATCCGCCGCGTCGACCATCGTCTCGCCCGGCGTAAATGAAGCATCCTCTGCACGGATCGGCGTGTGCACCGTGACAAGCTTTGTTCCATCCGGGAAAGTGGCTTCCACCTGCACTTCACGAATCATCTGGGCCACCCCGGGCATCACATCGTCAGCAGACAACACGTGGCGCGCCGATTCCATCAACTCGGCCACTGTTCGGCCAGCCCGCACTTCCTCCGCGACATACGACGACAACAAAGCGACAGCCTCTGGATAATTGAGCTTCAGGCCGCGTGCACGCCGCTGTTTTGCCAATTCAGCGGCGACAAAAATCAACAATTTATCTCGCTCTTGCATCGTTAAATGCATGCGTGAGCCCTCCTACAACAGCGTTGGCAGCATCGACGCGTATCCCAACGTAAAGGTGGCCCCCATCACCAGGCTATAGGTCACCGTCAATAAGCCCACCGTTTGAACCAGGCGACGATGCCTACGCGCGGTCAAGAACCCTATCAAGCTGATGGCGGTGATGAGCATGTGCGAACACAACAAGCCCATCACGAACAAGAGCACGGCGGAAAAGCCAGCGACCGGCGACGCCAGCCCCGCTGCCGTCGTGAACAACAGCAATTGCGTAGGTGTTTCCGCGCCAATTCCGTGAATCATGCCAATCGACAGCGCCGTTCGCCAAGACACCTGGGTGGACCTGATTGCCCCAGACGTTCGATACCGCTTGCTGAAACGATTTGCCATAAACGAAAACACGCTATAAAAACCGATAAACAGCAACCGCCATCGACTCATCACCACCCACTCGCTTCGATTGCGGATAAGTGAGATAATTAGGAGAATTGCTAGAATTAAAAGCGTAATCCCGACAAATCGCTCCATCACGCCATCAATCCAATGCGGCAAGGTCCACCCGAGTAAAGTCGCGAGCGCACCAAATGCGACAATCACGACCTCATGCCCTATGGCGTACCAAAGTGCGAGAATAAAACCACGCCGTTTGTCCGATTCCCCGCCAACCAAATCGGTGATAGCCGCGATGTGATCCCAGTCAATACCATGCCGAAATCCGAGTACGCCCGCTAGTAAAATGAGTCCCACTATCGTCGCATGACTCACAAAGCGGACCTCCTATTTCTGTAGTACGTTTATCTTACGCATGCATTTTGGAGAAAACAAGAATTTATGTAAAGGAAACTCACATAGACGATGAAAAATTCGGTATTTTCCAATTCAGAGGGTAGTGGATAAACGCCGCACTGGGCACAATTCATCTACGTTGTCTAAACAATAAAGTGAGGGGCATTCGCCACCCACTTTATCGTTTTATCTCAAATGATGTGATTTACTTCGCCGCTTTCGCAGCATCCAACGCAGCTTCATAATTCGGGTGCTCGCCCGCCGCAGGCACGTATTGCACGTAGACAATCTTGTCACTGGAGTCGACCACGAAAACCGCGCGGCTTTCGAGGCGATACTCCTTGATGTGGGTGCCATAGGCATCCCCAAAGCCCATCGTGCGATGGTCGGACAGCGTCATCACGCGCTCGACCCCCGCTGCACCACACCAACGCTTCTGAGCGAACGGCAAATCGGCACTCACGGTCAATACGACCACGTTATCGCCAAGTTTGCTCGCCTCCTCGTTGAACCGGCGGGTTTGTGCATCACAAACGCCAGTATCCAGCGAAGGCACTACGCTGATAATTCGGATTTTCCCCTTGCTGTCCGCCAAGGACACCTCGGACAGGTCATTTGCCACCAACCGAAAATCCGGCGCGGTATCCCCGACCTTCAGTTCAGGACCAATCAACGTAACTGGCTTGTCCGGAAACAAAAATGCTCCTTCTCGCTCATTTGCCACAGGTATTTCCTCCTCTTCACAACACTGGTCTGCTCCCCTGTAGGTCTACAAAATCACGGACACGAAGTCAAGGGGACACGCCGCATCCACACTCTATTATAGTCTTCGTCAGCTGCCGACGACGGTATCGCTCGCAGCAAGCGGATTGACCGTCACCTGACCATCGCCAGAAATGATAATGTGACTGGCCATCGTGGGTGTCGACAGCGTTTTGATCAACGTGGACTCACCGTTTGTATCCTGCCGGTACACCGCCGTCACCAAGCCGTCCTGATTGATCTTTCCGTAGTACAGAACGTTGCCAATGACGTTTATCAACGCCGCGTCCGATTGTACAATTTGCGAATTGACATCGTACTCAGGACTAGTGCTGGTCGTCGTACTCGATTGATCTAGGCGGACCACATCCCAAGTACCGCCCTGATTGACCTCGGCGTACAAATGGTCGCCAGTCTGTGATAATGCGATATTCTTGATATACCCGTCACTAAACGGAACACTTTGGACGTTCTCCATCGTTCCAATATGGTACAACGCACTGGACGTACTCGTGTTGACCAGAACAAACACATCGTTCGTCTGTTGACTATAGGTCACTTTTGTAATTGCCGCGTCAGATGCAAGTGCCGTAAATTCCGGTACGCTAGCCGCAGTCACATCTGCCTGCTGGCCGTTGGAGATGTAGAACGTGTTCAGTTCCAAGTCACCAGGCGCCTTCTGTTCACCAACAAAAATCTCCTCGTCACCAAGCCAACAAAGATACTGAACGGGATACAAATCGCCAGCCTCACTGACCTGTTTGCCCGTATCCAGATCTTCCACGTGCACGACATAGGAGCCATCCGAGGCTGTATCGACGTAGGTCACATACTGACCACCCGGTGACACCGTGACACCTTGATAGGTGCTCTTCAACTGTTGAATGCGCGCTTTCTCCGCCGCAGACAGCGTCACGGGCTCGTCTAAGATATCTTGAATCGCCTGCGCCGTCCCGGCCTGCTCAGACTTAAACAACGTATTGTAGTGATTTAAATACAACACCTGAAAAATGGTCAGCACAACCACAAAGCCCAGGAACAACCGGCCCCACTTTCGTTTCTTGCGCACTCCTACTGCCCCCTGCTTTCCGGCATGACCACAATCGATGTCGCGACACTGCGCGCGCCGGTCAAATCCACCGGTGTATTGACGAGCTTATCGTGATACACCATCGTCGTCGAAGAACCACCGTCGAGATCGACTGCGGTAACCGCGTGGTATTTCAGCATAATCGCCGTGATATCCGACATTGACGCACCCAGGTGCCCATACTGTCCACGCCCGTCGGTGACGACCAGAATCACTTTACCGTCAGCCGTTTGGCCAATTGCCGTACGCGGGTTATAGCCTTGGTCAGGGACCTGTACAGGTTGTCCGTTCAAGACGAGAACCGGACCAAAACTCAAAGCTTCTTGCACATTTTTCTCACGCAAGTCGGCCAATGAGTAATTGCCTGCGATTAGTTGCCCACCACTGGTGAAGGCAATTTCCGCGTGTTTGCCGGTTGAACCAGCCCCGGTAATGACCTTGCCATCGTGCATCGTGATACCCAATGGGTACGCACCGGTTCCCTGTTCGTTCGCGTCAGAGAAGGCCCCCCCATTGACGCCGGCGACGGCGCCCGTATCCTCGACCATTTGCAGCACTGTTTCTCCGCGCTTACCGAGGTATCGCGTGGTGGCGACCTTAATCCGCTTCGGGTCGTCGACAATCATGATGTGCGCAGTGAACGTCTGACCGTTGTACGTCTCCAATTGGATTGATCCGTCGTTGTTATCAAAGTTTTGCGTTCGAATTTCGTCAATCGGCGTCGTCTCCGACACCATTCCGCCATCCGCCAAGGCATGCGCCTCAATCACGGAATTTGGAAGCGTAAATAGTGACAAGGGCCGCAAAAGATATCCATGTCTCGTCTCGTCGAACGTGTCGATGACGTAATTGCGAAGCGATTGAAACGGCCCATGGAATACCCATAGCGACGTAGATACACAGAAATAAATAAAGCAGACAAAAAAGAACACGACCCAGCGCAGTGCCGGTTTGCCTTTTGGAACTTCCGGTTCCTGCTTACGTGTGCCTGGCGGTTGATACCTTCCATGGTACATACTGAGCTTTCACACCCACTTGTCGTTTGATATCAATACTATAACATGCATCGCGATATCGGTCTCCCGGCACCATAAACGCACATGTATCACCCACCCTGCGACCACCCAAAGAACAAAAAATTGAGCGTTGGAGACTCCGCCCTATCGCGCCAAGTCCCCAACGCCCACTCGCACCGCTGTTGATTGCGACAATCTGCCGTCTCCTTTTGCCTGTTCTTTACGGCTGAGGCAGTTGGGCAGCCACTTCCGGATGCTCGACAAATGCCTTTCGCAGCTCTTTTGTATCCTCTATCCAGTCTGCGCCTTCTGGCAACAGTACGCCGCCGGAGCGGTTGCGATACACCTCAGGGTGATCGACACCAGGTGGCACAATCTGTTGTTCCGCCAGTGCCCGAGCCGCAGCCAACAGCCGTCGACGCACGCGAATCACCATCACGTCGGAACTCGCGAGGCGTTCCTGCGTCCGATCATAAATTCCACCCATGCTTTCCTGCATCGCTCTATCTTGCGACGCGAGATACCGAATGCCCGAGTAGCTGTCTGGTTGCCGCTGCAATTCGCGATCAATCAGGTAGTCATTGTCCGCATTCACAGCCGGTCTGAAGCGCCCAAACCAATCGGTCGTCCGCGGCAACATCGGAACTTGCATATCTGGGTATTTTTCGCTATTCCCTTGGATTGGGAGCCGAGACGGCCGCCCGCTCTCCATTTTATCCTTGCGAAGCATGACAAACGACATGGTGTGCGTGTCATCCATCGGTACCCACGCATTCATAATCACGCTATGGCCGAGAACACCCTCCGGCGGCTGGGTGTAAAACGGAAAATTAAAGTGCGCGATGCGCCAGTACACGTAGCCAGGCTTTGCTGGCCGATAGGCGCCGTACATGGCCCCGTAGTCGGTATCGACGACAGAGTAACGGGGCGCTCTATCCTTCACGGTGTAGTGGAGGAACGTCCCCTCCTGCACATCCTCCGGTTGAATCGCGCCGAAGTGTAAGAACCCCGTGTGACTTGTGTCGATCTCGCCCTCCACCGCCTGCAGCCAGTTGGATTCGACATAACTTGGGATGATGACGTACTCTCCCTCTGGGAGCATATTCACCTCGATATCTGGCAGCGGCGGCGGCGTCTCCCGCGGCCCCATATAAGTCCACACTAACCCTCCGCGCTCGACACAGGGGTAAGCCACAGCCTTTACTTTATTTTTGAAGTCGCTTTCAGGCGGCTCGTTCGGCATGTCGATACAACGGCCTTCCACATCAAACTGCCAGCCATGATAGACACATCGCAAGCCGCACTCGCTGTTGCGCCCAAAGAACAAGCTGGCCCCACGGTGTGGACAGTGGTTTTGAATCAGACCCACGCGCCCCATACTGTCGCGGAAACCAATCAGTTTTTCCCCAAGTAGCATGACGCGAACGGGATCGCAGTCAGGTCCAGGCAATTCCGAGGATAACATCGCTGGAATCCAATATTGTCGCATCAGGTTCCCCATCGGGGTGCCTGGTCCAACGCGGCTGATGAATTCGTTATCTTCCTTACTTAACATACAAATACGCTCCCTTCGATTCACTCAATGTTCATCGGCGACTCTGCAGCAGGTGTGGGGCTCGGTATCTCCAACAGTTCTTCAGCTTGCGGAAGCATTTCAAAGTCAACCGTCTCCGGACCGGCTTTGGCGCCAAACCAGGTGAGCAGTCCTGCCACTGCGGTCAGCACCATGACGGTGTACTGATATGGCATGACTTTCCCAAGTCCCAGTAGATAAAAACTATAGAATCCTGGTATCACGCTGGTCAGTGTGGAAATGGCGCTAAATCCGGTGGTTCGGGTGTGAAATGGATAACGCTCCGCGGTGTATGTCAAGACCATTCCGGAAAACGGCGCGATGGTGAGGATAATCATAAAGAATCCCAAAATCCCCACCGCTGCGAACCCCGACTTGGCACCTGCTGCATGAATAGTCAAATAATACAGAATTGTGCAAACAACAAAAATCCAGGCTCCGCCGAATAACAGCATTCGTCTCCGGCCGACTCGCTGACTGAGGGCGCCTAGCACAACGCCAAACACGACAATGCCGATATTCCCATACAACATGAGGCTATCAACTGCCTGAGCTGGCTGATGAAGAATGTTGATGAGCAATGACGGAACAAAGGAGACAGCCGCCTGCACAGCGAACAAATACCCGCTGTACAGCATGAACATCTGACCAAAGGTCTTGAGGTTCGACGTGGCAAATACCTCTTTTAACGGCCTGTTCTTGGTTATCGTGTCGCGATCGCGCTTCTCTGCCTCTCCTGCAAACAACGCGAGCTCGCTGATCCGCGCAATAAAAATCAACAAGATAACCCCTAGAACCACACCCACCAAAAATGGAATTCGCCATCCCCATTGTGTGAATGCTTCCGGAGACAATTTTGAATTGAGAATCAATTGAACAGCACTTAACAAGATGACGCCCGTGGTTGGCGCAACGCCAAGAAGTCCACCGACGAGACCGCGCCATCGCTTCGGCGTTCGTTCTAGTGCGAGAGGCACGGACCCTCCGAGCCCCGCCGCCGAAAAGGCGCCATTTGCCAGGCGCAAAAAGAGGAAAATACCAATGGCCGCATACCCCCACGCCGCATAGCCAGGCATGATTGCCAATAAAAAGGTGCCAATGGTAAACCCAGCCGATGTGACAATCACCAAGCGTTTCCGCCCAATCCTATCGCCGATGGGGCCAATGACCAAACCACCGATGGGCTGTGCCACCATGGAGATGGCAAATGCGATGTTAATCAGCGTCACTTGCACTTCCGGTGACAAAGTAGGCGGTTCAAAATACCCCATTGCGGTCGGTAGGACCAAAACGGGCAAAAACAAGTCGTACGTGTTGAGCATTCCGGCCAGCCAACCAACGAGGATGCTTCGTCTCTTCTCTGGGGTAAATCGTCCACCGAAGATTCCCGCTCCCGGCACAGTAGACATAAAAGTTCCCCTTCCTATCACGGACTCCCAACCAGTCCGTCACAAATTACGCCTCTAGTGGTGGCCGAGGTACCGGAACCGCTTCACCGCGTGCAAGTTTTTCGACAATATAGGCTACGCGAGCGGCTTCCGCCCTTTCTACAGCTTCCACGGCGGATGAAGCCTCCGCAAAGCACCCGGGCAACTCAGGAAATTCAGCATGACGAACCCATCGTCCATCCTCACATTCCCTCGACCAAACCTGCAAAATATACGGGATTGCTAAGTACTCCTCAACCGTCATCAAACACTCATCCTTCCACATGTGTCACCCATTGTTCCACATACCCTACACAGGTGCTTACGGCTGCTGTAATAGCACTTCCGGATGGTCCGTAAACGCTTGGCGCAATTCCTTGGTCGCCTGAATCCAGTCCGCACCTTCCGGGAGAATAATGCTGCCCGAGCGGTTGCGGTATACTGCGGGACAATCGACACCTGGTGGAACCACTTGCCTCTCTGCCAACGCACGCGCTGCTGCCAGCAATCGACGGCGAACCCGAATCACCATCACGTCAGAGACAGCCAGATGTTCCTGCGTCCGGTCATAAATGCTCCCCATGCTCTCTTGCATCGCTCTATCCTGAGCCGGCAAATACGGAATTCCGGAGTAATCCGTCCCATTGCGCTGGCGCGCCCGATCTAATCCATAGTCGTTCGTGGCATTCACGGCGGATACAAAGCGTCCAAACCATTCACTGGTGTTTGGCAACACAGGTGTTTGGACCGTCGGATATTTATCCGCATTTCCCTGAATGGGGTGGCGCCCTGGCCAAGCCTGCTCACGCGGATCTTTGCGAATCATGATGAACGCCATGGTATGATAGTCATCCATGGGAACCCAGGCGTTGGTGATGACGTGATGTCCAAGGATACCCTCTGGCGTCTGCGTGAAGAACGGGAACATGAATTGGGCAATTCGCCAATACGTGTACCCTGGACGCGCCGGACGATATGCGCCATACATCACACCGTAGTCGGTGTCGACCACAGAATACCGTGGAGCGCGGTCTTTCACGGTGTAATGCAGGAAAGTACCCTCCGCCACGTCGTCCGGCTGAATGGAACCAAAATGCAAGAACCCCGAATGACTCGTATCAATCTCGCCTTCGACTGCTTGCAGCCAATTGCATTCCAACATGGTTGGGACAATGGCGCACTCACCCTCCGGCAGTTGATTCACCTCAATGTCTGGCAACGGCGGTAATTCTGCTCGTGGCCCCAGATAAGCCCATACCAGTCCCCCACGCTCCACACAGGGATAAGCTAGAGCTTTCACCTTTCTCTTGAAATCGCTTTCATTCGGTTCGTTCGGCATATCGATGCAATTGCCATGAATGTCAAACTGCCAACCGTGGTAAACGCAACGAATCCCGCAATCTCCGTTTCGTCCAAAAAACAAACTTGCACCACGATGCGGACAGTGATTTTGAATCAGGCCCACGCGCCCCAAGCTGTCGCGAAAAGCAATTAACTTCTCACCCAGCAACATCACGCGAACCGGATCACAGTCCGGCTTGGGAAGTTCAGACGACAACAACGCTGGCACCCAGTACTGCCGCATCAACGTGCCCATCGGTGTACCGGGTCCTACGCGCGTGACCAAATCGTTTTCCTCCCTGGTCAACACACGAATCTCCCTCACTTTCGTATGAAAAATCTGTGTTGTATGAGTTATATTCCCCCTCTCTAAATTTACGTCAACATAATTGCTAACAATTTTATTCAGGGAGCCCCATACGCAAATTCCGCAATTCAACACACATCGCTGATCCACCCAAGCGTCTGATAGCGCTTTCATAAAAGCCGAGGATACCTTCGGATGACGTCATCCTGATTGATCCATATGCTATCGTGAGACCAAAAATTCTGAACTCGAACAAAATATTTGAGAGCCTTCGCCTCTTCATGGCAAACTTCTCTTCCATTTTGCTAACATTTCGTTTATAGTACGACCCACCAATGCCGACGAGGAGGGCCCCTACATGACCACCATGCTATCAACAGAACATTTAATTTACGCGATGTCGCCAAACAACGCGCCCGTAACGCATGTCGAGGACGGTGACACGGTCATCATCCAAACGTGTGACTGCTTTGAGAATCAAATCACAAGCGAAGACCAGGATTTCGTAACCCTTGACTGGGAGCGCATCAACCCAGCCACAGGTCCCATCTACATCAACGGCGCCGAACCCGGCGATTTACTCGTCGTACATATTCAGAAAATTGACTTAGCGAAACAGGGTGTAATGACCACAGGCCCCAACCTCGGCGTGCTCGGGGACGAATTGAACCAAAATGCGATACGCATGGTTCCAATCCAAAACGGCAAGGCCATTTTTTCCGACACGATTGAATTGCCCATCCACCCGATGATCGGCGTGATTGGAACTGCACCGGCGGTGGATAGTATCCCATGTGGCACTCCAGGCAACCATGGCGGCAACATGGACTGTAAGCGCATCACGGAAGGTGCTCGCCTGATCTTGCCAGTGAACGTCCCAGGTGCCTTATTCGCACTTGGCGACCTACACGCTGCGATGGGCGATGGAGAAGTCGCCGTCTGTGGAATTGAAATTGCAGCCACCGTCCAAGTTCAATTCCACGTGCAGAAGGGTAAAAATTGGCCAACGCCCATGCTGGTCAACGACGACCAGATTATGACGATTGCCTCGGAAGAATTGTTGGATGATGCAACGACGCGCGCGGTCAAAAACATGGTTCACTTTCTCGAAGAGACTTGCGGAGTGGACAAGGCGGAAGCGACGTTTCTGCTCAGTGCAGCGGGCGATTTGCGTGTGTGCCAAGTCGTCGATCCGCTAAAGACCGCCCGCTTTGAACTCCCCCGCTGGATAGCGGAGCAGTACGGCTTTACGTTCACGTATTAAAGTGAAACCTGCCTCCCCAACGGCTGTACGTGTGGCCGACGCGCTTTCGGGAAACGCCGTCGGCCAAACAGGCCTCTCCTGCTACATTCCCGGCAGGGCGGGACGCTACATTTCCAGTGAAATGCGTTTACGGCGCAGCGACGTCGGAATGTGCAGTTGTTCCCGGTATTTTGCCACCGTCCGGCGAGAAACGGAGATTCCTTGTGCTTTCATCGCCTGCGCAATATCTGCATCCGAGAGGGGAGAATCCGGTTGTTCTGACGCAATCAAGGACTGTATCGCGAACTTCACCGCCTGCGCTGACACAGCAGAATCGTCACCGCGAATTTCGGCGGTGAAAAAGTACTTGAATTCAAGTACACCTTGTGGCGTATCCATGTATTTCCCGCGTACCGCGCGACTGACGGTCGACTCGTGCAGCTCAACGCGCTCAGCAACCTGCCGCAACGTCAACGGCTTCAATGCACGAGGCCCGCACTCAAAAAAGCTCGATTGAATATCGACAATCGCTTGCGCGACTTTAAGTAGAGTCTCCATGCGTCGCTCCAGACACTGCGTGATCCACTCGATAGACTCGACTTGGCGGCGCAAGAATTGCTGTACCTCCGGATGATGCTTATCTCCCATTAACTTCTGATAGTTTCGATTGACAAAGACGCGACCACGAGCTGTTGCCACATCATATACCTGATAGACATCTCCCACACGGCGCACGACCACTTCAGGCACAATGTATTGCGGTGGTGTATCATCGAGCGTCAACCCTGGACGCGGGTTCAAATTCCGTAAATCGTCCACCGCCTGCTGAATCGCTTCTGGTGACGACTTTAGTCCCTTCACAATGGCCACAAGGCGCCCGCGAGCGACATCCTCCAAATGATTCTCAATGATAGTTGCAACCAGCGCTCGTCGTGAAGCGGGCACAAGTTCCAATTGCAACCGCAAGCATTCTCGTAAATCCCTCGCGCCAATACCTAAAGGCTCCACGCATTGAAGTGCCTGAATGGCCCGTCTCACCTGATGCAGCGAAGCATGACACAAGCCCTGCAGTTCTTCTTCTGACTCGCGCAAGTAACCGTACTCGTCCAACAACCCGATTAAAAATAGGCAAATACGTCGAATCACTTCCGGCAACTGCATCATCCGGATTTGCTCTGTCAGCTTTTCTTCTCTGCTTTGCGTGCTTTTGATGCGCTGGTCAAACGACGACAAAGAAGAATTTTCTGTACTCCCCCGCTGTTTACGCGCGCCGACGACGGATGACCAAGGCAGTTCTCCCATTTTGTACGGCGATTCGTACTCCAATAGCGGATTCTCCAACATCGCCTCTTGCATGAAGGCGTCCAATTCCTCCGTCGTCCATTGCAATGTGTCTAGTGCTTGCTTCATCTGCGCTGTCATCACAAGCCGCTGTGTCTGTTCTTGGACTAAACCATAGTCAACCTGCACCGGAGTCCTCCCCCTTCCATTAAAATGTACCTACAATTCACAAATGTCTCAACAAATATGTCAGAAAACTTAACATAGAGGATGAAATACGTATTGTCAGTCCGAGTTCTCTAACAACTATTGTATAGCATTCGCAATCATATCCAATCAATTTGTTACTGGTATATCTTACTCAAAATCATCCTGCTCCACAGATTCGCAATTCGAATGACGTAAAGTATGAGCGTTTTGCAGAATTAACGTTCACAACGCATTTGACACTATATATAGTGTTCCATTGATATTTCGTACACTATATATGTGCGAGAAACGGTGAAAAATCGAATTCTGCAAAACGCTCAAAGTATAATAAATTGGGCTTTTTTTGTGCTCAATATGAATAAAATTGAGGTTCTTCGCGACCGTGCGAAGTTTTTTTATGTCCGCCTCAGGCAACGCGAGTATTCAATGTTAAAGGAGTTCGTGAATGAACGAAAAAACGCGGAGCATCATCATCAATATTGCTGTGCTTGTCATCTTGTCCGTTGCAGCGTACTTTACAGCTTCCGGCCCCATCAAAATCATCGCATCCATCGGCGGCATCATCTGTGTGTATTTGGTCGCGAAAGAAAGTGTCTGGAATTACCCTGTAGGCTTAATTGGAAACAGTTGTCTCTGTTATACGCTATTCCAAACAAAATTGTATGCCGACGCCATTCTCCAAATTATGTTCATGGTACTGATGGTATTCGGATGGATCTTCTGGTTGACCGGACGCAGTCGCCGTGAACGCGTTCGGCCAGCGAAACACCTCACCACAGTACACGGTGTTGCAATAGGCGTATTTATCGTGATAGCGACCATTATCTGGGGGGGAATCATCAAACAATGGGGTGATCCGGCTCCGTACTTCGACGCCTTCACCTCCATGGTCGGAATTTCGGCGCAATATCTTTTGTCTAGCCGCGTATACGAAAACTGGTACGGATGGTTCGCCTTAAACGGCTTATCCTTGTGCCTGTACGCATATAAAGGGCTGTACCTGTTCTCAGTTTTATACTTTTTCTATTTGCTTATCGCCATCGGTGGCATGATAAAGTGGCGAAAATCGTTCGTACAGTAGATTCGTCGATATTCTTCTGCATCTGAACTGCCGAAACACATCAGATCTAACAGTCACAACTCTCCGCCTCGAACGAAGATATTCCACGACGTGGAAGAAAACTTAAAGCGTGTCCTCCGTACGCCTGAGGTCCTGTTTATTGGTATCAATGGCGTCATCGGCGGTGGCATTTTCTTGTTACCTGGCCAGGTTGCAGGCCTTGCTGGTGATAAATCAATGCTCGCCTACTTACTCGCGGGTATCATCGCTATCTTCATTGGATTATCCTTTTCTGAGGCCAGCAGCATGTTCACGACGACGGGCGGATCGTTCGTGTACGCCGAGCGAGCCATGGGCAAAACCGTCGCCTTCACAGTCGGGTGGATGAGCTGGCTCACATTCATCATCGGTTGGGCTTCACTATCAAACGGTTTGGTCAGTTACCTTTCCGCCTTGGCGCCCGGGGTTGCACCGTATAAAGACCTCATCATCATTGTCCTCGTAGGTCTGCTTTGTTTGTTGAACACGTTTGGGGTTCGACGGGGATCGATGACGGTGCTGTTCTTCTCCATCGTAAAGCTGATTCCGCTTGCGCTACTCATCATGATGGGCCTGTTCTTTGTCACACATGCTGCATCTCCTGCAGGCAATCTTGGTGCTCCGAAGAACTTCGGACAAGCGGTTCTTGTGCTGATCTTTGCCTACGGCGGCTTTGAGATGGCAACCATTCCACAGGGTGAAATGGTGAATCCTCGCAAATCCGTGGCAATTGGCGTCATCGGTACGCTTGTTGGCGTGACGCTGTTTTATATGTTAATTCAGGTTGCGGCGCAGCGGCTCGATCCCGCTCTCTCAGCATCCACTGCCCCGCTGGCAGACGCGGGCCGTGCCATGTTTGTCGGAGGCGCCACGGTCATGACAATCGGTGCAGTCCTTTCCATCTTCGGCACGAAAAGCGGCATCGCGTTGTCGTCACCGCGTATTGTGTACGCACTGTCGTTCAACCGCTCGTTGCCTGGCGTGCTCGCAAAGATTTCGCCACGGTTCCAAACACCAGTCGTGGCGATTTGGACCACAGGCATTTTGGTCATGATTCTTGCCTGCACAGGCACGTTTCAACATCTTGTCTTGCTGAACGTCGCAGCTCGCTTATACGAGTACTTGCTGGTCTGCATTGCGGTCATCGTTCTACGCATCCGTGCCAAAGATGCGCATCGGCCGTTCAAGCTGCCACTTGGAATGACAATTCCAGTCATCGCTGCAGCGCTCTGTGTGTGGCTACTCTGCCAAGAATCTGGCAGCCAGCTCCTCGCTGCCTTAATCGCTCTGGTGGTTGGTTTGATTCTGTACGCCATCAGCCGTGCAACACAGCGGAATGCAAACTGATTTATATTGCCAAAAACCGCCACGTTCAGCGTGGCGGTTTTTTTGTAAGTCTCGAATCCCCTGTTACGTCCGTGAGGTCGTAAACCGTTCACAGCATCGGCTGACTCACCATTCCCGTTTCCATCGAAGCCCGACGACGGAGTTCCTTTGTCACCCGCAGCGCAGTCTGACATAGCAGTTGCGTCCCGAGTGCCAAATCTGCATCGGATGAAAATTCAGCTGGATTGTGACTGATTCCGTCTTTCGACCGGACAAAGATCATGCCATAGTCGCAGACGTAAGAAGCAGCGAGCGCGTCATGAAATGGCCCGCTCATTAACTCTGGACACCCGTCGACAAGGCCCACGCTCTCCTCGCGAATGAACTGTTTAATCCACTCCGCACAATAGCGAGGCTCACTATTCGTATCCTCGCGAATTTCATACTGAAGTCCATAGCGCCCAACCACGCGTTCAATGGCATCCCGCAACTGCGCTTCATAGCGATTCCGTCGGTCCAGGTCGATATCGCGCAAATCAACCGTAAATTGTACTTCCTCCGGAATAATATTCCTGGAATTCGGAAAAATAGTCATGTTGCCGACCGTCCCAACCGTCTGTATACCCTTTTCTTGCGTCACAATCTCATTCAACGCGACAATCGTCTCTGCTGCGCCCACTAATGCGTCGCGGCGTAAATCCATCGGCACTGACCCCGCGTGTCCAGCAAATCCGCGCAGCGTAACAGTCCACCAAATGGGACCAGCAATACCAGAGACGATACCAATAGGTTTCCCCTCACGCTCCAAGATGGGTCCTTGCTCAATGTGCAATTCGAGATAACAGCCGACGGCACCATCTGGATACACACAAGAGGCAATTTGTGTTGGGTCACAACCAAAATCCCGCAATGCCTGCTCGCGCGTTATCCCGTCCTTGTCGGTTCTCGCCAACTCGCCCGGTTCCAATTGCCCAAATATCGCGCGGGATCCAAATAACCCTTTATTAAATCGCCAACCCTCTTCATCGCAAAACGCCACCACTTCAATGGGAACATCGGGGATTACACCATGCTCAGTCATCGTCGCAACAGATTCGATTGCCGCCAGCACCCCAGCCGTTCCATCGAATCGTCCGCCGTACGGCTGCGAATCGAGATGTGAGCCCATCATCAACATCGGACCATCACACTTGCCTTCCTTGCGGCCAATTAAGTTGCCACAGTCATCGATACGTACCGTCATCCCCGCTTCTCGCATCCACTCCGACACCACAGCGAACGCCTCTTTTTCAACATTGGACAACGTCGGCCGACAGACACCGGTTTCCCCAATTTTCCCGTACTCCGCCAACTGCACAAAGTGACGCCGCAATCGTTCGCTTTGAATTTGCATCATATTCCCCTCCAACGGATAAAAATTTGGGACAAAGACCGTATCAATACTGGTCAAAGAACGCCTGAATCGAATGGACGTCGTTTGTTTTCTCGAGGGCAAGCATGAGCAAAATGCGCGCCTTTTGAGGAGTGAGATTATCGGCACTAACAAAACCATGCGCCGTGTATTTCGCCAGTGGAAGTACGCGGCCATTGCCCAAACGATTGCTCCGCACGACCATGACGCCCGCAGCGCGCGCTGTTTGCAACGCCGCCATCTCGGCGCTCGAGACGAGTCCTGCCCCTGTACCGGCCACGACGATCCCCCTTGTGCCCGCCTCACAAGCAGCATTGATGAACGCGCCATCCGCCCCAGCGTACGAGTAAACAATGTCTACTCGCGGCCACGTCGCGACGCTCGTTCTAGAAAACGCCGATCTCGACGTATGCAACCGCGCCACATCACGGTAAAAAACAACTTCTCCGTTGGCATCGACATATCCGAGGAAACCGAGTTGACCAGATTGAAACGTCTCCAGTCGATATGTGTTGGTTTTTGCGACCTCGCGGGCACTGTTGATCTCGTCGTTGAGCACGACCAATACACCCTTGCCCACCGCGTAGACTGGGCGCATACCCATGCATTAAGAAGACAGAACGTCGAGTGCCGATTTGCGCACTGCAGGAATCACCATGCGACCGAATGTTTCGACATCTGTTAAAAAATCTGGAAACGTCACTAGCACACCATCCACATCCGTGTCTGTCTCCAACGCGAGCAGATAATCGGACACCGTTTCGTACGATCCAATGATCGTCGGTGTAATAAATACATTTTCTTTGTTCATCATCTTTGCGGTGGAGCCACTCGGATCATTGCCCGAAGCTTCGACCACCCCCTTAAATGCGCCAAAATCTGCATGGTCTGCGTACAATTTCGCCATCGCCTGCGCCATTTGTTTCGTCTTCTGACTCAACGCCTTACAGCCTGCGAAGTCCGCCGCAACAAAGCTGATATCTGCATGTTCGACTGTAAACCTCAGTCCTCTATCCGACATGCCGGCACACACAATCGGTAGACTTGGTTGTTGGCGGGGCGTTGGTAAACACAAACAGTCGTCCAGATGATAATGCTCGCCCTTATAGGTCGCACGGCCGTCCTTCCACAGCATTTTGACGACGTTCAACCACTCTTCCGCATAGTCATATCGCTGATTGTAATACGCATCACCTGGCCACAACCCTATCTGCGCGTATTCGTACTTGTTCCAACCCGTAATGACATTGATACCAAACCGCCCACCGCTGATATCGTCAATGGTCATCGCCATACGCGCCGCCATTGCGGGGTGCAACGTGAGTGGCTGAATCGTTCCGTACAGACGAATTCTATCTGTGACGGACGCGAGTCCAGCCATCAAACTGAGTGAGTCTAATGCGTAGTCCCAATGTTCCGTCTCCCCTCCATAGCCGCGGTACTTGACCATCGAGAGCGCGAAATCAAATCCAACTTCCTCCGCCTTCATCGTCACATGGCGGTTTAGCTCAAAGGTCGGCATGTATTGCGGAGAAGCTTTTGAAATAATCCATCCGTTATTCGCAATCGGCAGGAACACGCCAAATTCCATTCCATAACCTCCCGATAAAGCCTTGTTATCGGTTGCCGTGTGCAACAGTATCCTGGAGATCGCTCCAAGTCACTGCGTCCAGCCCATTATCAACAACTTCCATCGTGATACACCCATCTACCGGACAAACTTCATAACACAAATTGCACCCCACACATTCGTCACGAACGACTTCAAGGTGATAACGCGATTTGCCATCTTCTTTGTTCGCAATCATTTGAATCGCTTGGTGCGCACTATCCTCACACGCCACGTAACACTTGTTGCAGCGAATGCATGTATCCTCATCAATCTTCGCAACTGTCTGGTAACGGAGATTGAGACGATTCCAGTCACCGTACTTGCCAGTTGCCTGACCAACCAAATCCATTGCCCGCAAAATCCCTTTGTCGTCGAGGTAATTATTCAGTCCATCCAGCATGTCCTCGACAATTCGAAACCCGTGATGCATGACGGCTGTACAAACCTGTACAGAAGTCGATCCCATCAGCATAAACTCTACGGCATCCCGCCAATCGCTGATCCCTCCCATGCCCGAAATCGGAATCCCCACCAGCGGATCCTTAGCACACTCGGCAACCATATGCAAAGCGATAGGCTTTACGGCCGGGCCGCAATATCCTCCGTGTGCCCCGCGCCCATCAATGTGCGGAATCGTGTTCCACGTGTTGAGATCTACCCCCATCAGGGAATTAATCGTGTTAATCATGCTAACCGCATCTGCTCCACCCGCCCGAGCTGCCTGCGCCGTCACGCGAATATCCGTAATGTTTGGCGTGAGCTTGGCAATGACCGGCACGGTTGCGGCCTCTTTCGCCCATTCCGTCTGCATTTTCACAAGATCCGGATGCTGCCCCACCGCTGCGCCCATCCCGCGTTCCGCCATACCGTGCGGACAGCCGAAATTCAGCTCAAATCCATCGACTCCCGCATCCTGCGTGCGTTTGATGACCTCATGCCACAAATCGCGCTTTGGCTCAATCATGATGGAAGCAATCACTGCTCGGTCTGGAAAACGTCGTTTCACCTCGGCAATTTCGCGCAGGTTATCTGCCAGCGGCCGATCAGATATCAATTCAATATTGTTAAACCCAACCATTCGCTGTCCGTGAAGCCGCAGTCCGGCGAATCGCGATGTGGTATTCACAATCGGCTTATCAGTCAACGTCTTCCAAACGACACCGCCCCACCCAGCTTCAAACGCCCGCATCACTTGGTACCCACTGTTTGTCGGAGGCGCAGAAGCGAGCCAAAACGGATTCGGCGATGAAATACCTGCGAAATTGACCCTCAAATCTGCCACACGTGAAACCTCCTTAGACAGCGCCCTCGCTGGCAAATGTTGCGCTCAACGTCCGGTGAATCGCGTCAGCCGCCCGCTTGCCTTGTTCCACCGCGAGAACCACTGTCGCTTCCTCATAACCGCCCCCCGCGAAGGTGCAATCCCCCGCGGCGAACACGTTCTCGCGGGAGGTTTGCATCCTGTCATTGATTTCCACGATGCCGCCGTGGTGCTGGATGCCAAAGTGATCGAACAATTGAATCAACTTCTCCTGACCGATAGCCATCACGACGTTATCCGCTTGGATCATCAATTCAGATCCGGGAACAGGCTCTGGGTTCCGCCGGCCTTTCGCATCTTCAGCACCGAGGCGCATCCGCCGACATTCAATGGCTTCCACCTGATTGCTGCCAACAATCCGAACCGGTGCAATCAGCCAGCGAAACTCAACCCCATCCATCTTGGCGAAATCGTACTCAAATGGGTAGGCGGTCATCTCATTCTCCGTCCTCCGGTACAAAATCTGAACGATTTCGGCACCCAGACGCTTCGCTGTCGTCGCGGCGTCGATAGCGGTATTGCCAGCGCCGATCACAACGACTTTACGCCCAATCGAGACATGTTCAGAGCCTTTGTCCTTTGTCGCGCGAATCAATTCCAGTGCGTCCATCACCCCTGGTAGTGACTCCCCTTCAATACCTAATTGCTGTATCCGACCGAGTCCAACTGCAATCAATACTGCGTCATACACCTGGAGCAGATGCTCAGCGGTCACATCCTGCCCCACCGTCACACCTGTGCAAATCTCGACGCCCAATTGCTCTATCTGCCGGACTTCCCAAAGTGCAATCGCTTGTGGCAAACGAAATGGCGCGACGCCGTACGTGTTGAGTCCACCTGCCTTGTCGTCCTGTTCATACATGGTGACGCCGTAGCCCCATCGCGCCAGTTCGCGTGCGGCGCTCAACCCAGCAGGGCCTGCCCCCACGATGGCAACACGCAACCCGTTGTCCACGCCCCTGTGATACATCTGAATATCTAGATGCGCCATCAGGTGATTTGTGGCATGGCGCTGCAATTGTCCAATCATCACCGGCGTGCTCAACTCATTCAATACGCACGCCCCCTCGCAAAGCGCTTCAGTCGGGCAAACGCGCGCGCAACTAGCGCCCAAAGGGTTCGCGTCAAAAATGGTCTTGGCCGATCCGGTCAAATTACCCGTAGCAATTTTACGAATGAACATAGGCACATCAATCCCAGTTGGACAGGCGGCGGTACACGGTGCATCCTCGCAAAACAAGCAGCGATTCGCTTCCAGTACCGCTTCGGCGCTCTTTAACGCAGGCACGACCTCAGCAAAATTTGCAAGAATATCATTCCCAGCACGTCGATGCATCCTCATCGCCTCCTCACGCTCCGGTCACATCCAAAGTCCAATCGAATTAAGCGAACAAATGATGGATCTGCTCTGCAGCGCTCGCTGTCACTTCCCGCTCTGTCGAATACGCCGCACCGTATGGGTTCGCATGAACAAACTGCCCATCGCGAAGGTCACCAACGTACGCCCCCTCCGTGACAATCACCTTCCCACGAAGCAGGACATGGCGCGGCGCTCCATCGATTCGAAATCCTTCGTACACGCTGTAGTCGCTGTTTTGCTTTTGGTTCGCAGCGGTGATGGTCTGTTCTACAGCGGGATCAAACACCACGATATCTGCATCCGTCCCAACGGCGATGGTCCCCTTTTTCGGGAACAGCCCCATGTACTTCGCAGGGTTGGTAGAGGTCAATTCCACCAATTGATTCAGCGAAATCCGCCCCGTCTTTACGCCGTACGTGTACAGGAGCTGGATCCAATTTTCGATCCCACCCACGCCGTTCGGAATCTTCCGAAAATCATGCGCACCCAAGTGTTTCTGCTGTGCAAAATTGAACGAACAGTGATCTGTCCCGATGGCCTGAAGCGTACCGTTCGCCAGCCCGTGCCAAAGCTTTTCTTGATTAAGCGCGGCCCGGAGCGGCGGTGAACAAACGTATTTGGCGCCCTCAAAATCAGGTAGAACGAGATAGGACTCATCCAGCAGCAAATACTGCGGACAAGTTTCCGCAAACACCGGTTGCCCTGCTGCCCGCGCACGCCTGACTTCCTCCAGCGAATCCAGGCCCGATACATGCACGATAAAAATCGGCGCATCCGCCACTTTTGCGAGGGCAATCGCACGCCTGGTAGCTTCCGCCTCAATCTCGATAGGACGGCTGACCGCATGGTATTTTGGCTCTGTTTTACCCGCCGCTATCAACTGCCGCTGTAAGATGTCAATGGCATCCCCATTCTCAGCATGGACCATCACCAGTGCCCCGACGTCCCTCGCCACCTGTAAGGTAGTCAACAGCGTCGCGTCATCCACCATCGTTTCTCCCTTGTACGCCATAAATAGTTTCAGTGTCGCGACGCCAGATTGGACAATATGTGCAATTTCGTCCAGCACGGCGTCGGTGAGATCGGTAATCGCCACATGCAAACTGTAATCTATCGCCGTTCGCCCATCGGCGCGCCGCTTCCAAACCTCCGCCGTGTGCGCCAGCGTATCGCCTTTTTCCTGTTTCGCGAAATCGACAATCGTCGTCGTGCCACCGATAGCCGCGGCCACCGTCTCCGTGTTCCAATCCGCCGTCACGGTTCCATTAAACGGCATGGCCATGTGCGTATGTTCGTCGATCGCGCCCGGAAACACATAACACCCGGTCGCATCGATCACCTCGGCATCACGCTCTGGGCGCAAATTTTGCCCAATCTGCACGATCCTCTCATCCTCAACGAGAATATCCCCTTGATAGGTATCCGCGGCCGTCACAATTACACCCTGTTTGATTAAGGTCTTTGGCATCCTGATTCTCCTTCTTCCGGGGGATTCGTCATTTGTGATTGATTGCTGGTGATGTTGCTGTGATTCGATACGACATCAATTCTCTTCGAACATACCGACAGCAACAGGTTCAATGGCTTCAACGCTCATCGACGACCGCATCAACAACACGTATGCCACGCCGCCGACAATGACGCCAATGAACCACGAATAGGTGTAGAGGATGGACAACACTGGCACGACCAAACCGATAAACGCAGCGATAAGCCCAATGACCAGTGCTCCAATTGCTCGGAGATTCCAGCCATTGGTATACCGATACTCGCTATCGCTTCGATAGAAGCTCAAGACGTCGTACTTGCGCCGTTTAATCATGAAGAAGTCTGCTAACATGATGCCCGCGACTGGACCAAGTCCGCCACCAATCGCGTTGAGGACACTGAAGATGACGCCACCGTTGTCGTACCAAAGCCACGGGGCGAAGCACAGGCCGATAACCACTGAAATCACACCGGCGCGAACAAAGTTCAGCTTTTTGGGAAACAGGTTCACGAGGTCATAAGCCGGAGAGACGACGTTCGCTGCAACGTTGACAGATAACGTCGCAATCAGCAGCGCGAACGCGCCGAACATCAAAACGATTGAATTGTTGAATTTGCCCAACAATTGGACCGGATCAGTCACGGCGGTCCCAAATGCAATCAACGTGCCGGACGTAATCACAATGCTCATCACCGAAAACAAGATAGCCGTACCAGGCAACCCGATAGCTTGACCGACGATTTGATCTTTCTGCGACCGCGAAAACCGTGTCAGGTCGGGAATGTTTAACACTAGCGTACTCCACGTGCCTACAAGGCCAGTCACCGACAATCCAAAAGCCTGCCAAAACGCGACGCCATGCAATTTCGACGGCTGTGTGAAAGCAGGACCGAAGCCATGCGCTACCGTAATCGACCAGACCACCAGACAAAGCCCTAAAACAATCACGAGTGGCCCTGCCCACAATTCGAAGTACTTGACGCGATTGATACCGTGCGACACGACCCAAATGTGCAATAACCAGAACAACGCCACTGCGATGGCCGTGTTCAGCCCCATCCCAATGATGTGATAGTGCCCCAACGAAGCCCAGCCTGGAATCAGCGCACCAAATACCGCACCGACCGCCTCACTCCCGGCGTACGCCTGAATCGAAAACCAGAATATTGCGACAAATGCGCGGACAAAAACAGGGATTTGCGCGCCTTTGTGTCCGAACGCCGCGCGGACGAGCACTGGAAACGGCAAACCGTACCTGGCTCCTGCGACACTATTGAGGCACATGGCGACAATCAAAACCGCATTGGCCACGATGACCGTCAATAGCGCCTGCCAGACACTCATGCCCAGACTGAGCAAACTCGCCGCCGTTTCGTACGCGACAATATTGTGCACCATTCCCATCCATACCGTCGTAAAGTTCAACCATCCCCACGTGCGCTGTTCGCTCGAAACGGGTGCCAAGTCTTCGTTGTACAGCGTGGGGTCAATGTCGTATTGAACCTCTACCCGCAGAGCAGTTTAAGCCATTCCCTTCTCCTCCTTTGCGTTCACACTCACGTACACTTTCGCGACTCCTGCTGTCTCTTCATCTGTAGCGTTAATGCTAAGGAACAACCGCTGCCCAGTCAACAGATTATGTAAAGTAACCTTACAATCATCTGAAAAATTTGTTGAATAGGTGGTGTTTCGAACGAAATGACACGCGAGAGGAGATAGGTTTTCTGACACAGTGGCCGTCTCCCCTACTTGCATGGTGGTGTTCATCGCGGTGTGAATGGCATGATGGGGGGTCTCACGTGGGAATTACCGTCGCGATGTCTCCCCTTATCGTGGAGGGATCCGCTGCCCGATGCTCGCATCGGCTGTCTTATTAAGACACCGGAGCGTTCCAAGCCGTCGATAAGACACGAAAACTGCCCTAATCGCTGACTTTTCGCCCTTCCGGGCAGCCTTTAAGTAAATAGGGTATTTTTTCTACCCTAATTGCGCGAAATCTCGCTAATCTCCGGAAATAGAGTCGATATTTTGTCTTATTGCGCCTCCACTGCCGCATGACACCGCCGGATCCCGTCCGCCGCCCACGATCCCGCCCACGATCCCGCCCGCGCTCCCGCGCCGCCGGCCACCCCGCGCCCACACCCGTCTCAAGCGGTTTTCAACATTTTCATACTACCATGGACAAATGCGCCACAAAGGAGGAGATAAAACGTTGGGAAAGCGTCACCTATATGAAATCGATCTCATGCGCGCATTCATCATGCTCGCCGTATTGTCCGTGCACACAACGTCATTTTTTCTGTCAATGAGCAAGCACATGGCGAACACCCTGCTGATGGCGGCATGCACATTCGTTCTGCCACATGTCCACTACGCGAAGTTGCCGACCGTGATCGCAAATGCGGATCGCTATCGCAGTGAAATCTTCCTGACCTATCAGTTCTGGTTCGTGGCAGGGGGCATCCTCGCCTGTCACTACGACAACGTGTGCGCGTTCATCAAACGGCACAGCCGACTCGTCCTGATTGCGTTATGCTGTGCCGTTCCGGTCGTATGGGCCCACTACTTGTTCGATCGACTGATACTACATGAAGTCGAAAGCATCTCGGAAGCCGTACTCCAACCCATTATGGTTCCCTATAGCCTACTCGTCACGGCCATCCTGTGGTACGCAGGGATTCGCTGGTCAGTCCGCCGGCTTGAGGCCCGCTGGCTTTCAAAGATGCCCTATTTGGCGTACCTCGTGGGCCGCAAACGCCAGCCTTCGATGCGCAAATCCACATTCGCGTAATTTCTGTCCCGCTTACGCCTTCTCCAAGATGACTTTCGTGCCCCGCCCCGCTGGCAGCGCCGGTTCGACAACCAAACGCCGGTGCATGCGCTGGCGGAGTTCCGGCACGTGGCTGATGAGGCCAATGGACATGCGCTCCAGATGGAGTTTTTCCAGGGAGGAGATGACCACGTCGAGCAGGTCGGGATCGAGCGTGCCAAAGCCCTCGTCCAAAAAGAAAAACTCGAGCGGATGCTGACCGCGCAACTGAATATGCGCCGACAGCGCGAGTGCCAACGATAGTGACGTCAAGAACGTCTCGCCCCCGGACAGCGTGGAAACCGGCCGCAACACGCCACCATTGTGCTGGTCGCGCATCAAAAAGCTCCCATCCTCGGTCAAGGTGAGCGCATAGCGCCCCCGCGTGAGTGCACCCAGCCGTTCAGACGCTTGGCGCGCCACGTGCTCCATCTGATCCCGCGCCACATATTGAACAAACCCGTTGCCCCGCAACGTCGATTGCAATGCCGATAGGCGCGTCGCCATGCCCTCAAGCGCCACCCGTTGCTCCTCAAGTTCCTGCCAGCGCTGCTGCCGGCGCGCGATGTCTTGCAGTCGTTCCAGGCGGGATCCATGCGTTTGTAGCGCTGTCTTGTACGCCGCCTCCGCCCCTTCTGCATCCGCTTGGGCATTGCGCCAAGCTTCCTCGTCCAGCGAGCGACCATTCAATCGCGCCTCCAAGTCAGCGAGGCGACTCGTCGATTCGCGCACGGCCTCGTCGTACGCCAGTACTTTGTCCGCTATCGCCTGTGCCTCGGTCTCCTCCAACCGGGCGTCCGCCACGGCCTCGATGGTGGCAAACGCACTCTGCGCAAGTGCCGCCTGGAGCTTGTCCTGCGCCGTCTCAGCCGCTTTGCTCTGCGATTCGAACTCGGCCTCTGCCCGGGTCACGGCTTGCTTTGCCGCCTGAGCTCGTTCGGTCGCCGCCTCAAATTCCGCCGAAGCCCGTTCGCTTGCCGCCTGTAAGTCCGCAAGCGTCGCCTCTAACTGTCGCTTTGCCTCAGCCACAGACGCGCCGCCCGTATACTGAGCCAATTGTGCCTCACGCGCCGCCACAGCCTCCTCGAGTTGTTCCATGCGCAAACTGTGTTCGCGAACCGCCAACTCCCTCTGTTGCACGTCCGCTTGCGCTTGTTGCAGACGAGCTTGTGCCTCCTCCAGTTGCACGGTGAGGCGCGCGATGATACGCTGGGCCTCTGCCGCCGCGCGGTCATCTTCGTCCAATTGACGTAGGCGTGCCGCTACGATAGCTTCGGTTTTTGCGATGTCGTCGTCGACCAGCGGTTCAATCGAAAGAACTGCCATCCTCTTTTCGAGGACATCCTTCGCCCGCTCGCATGCGGCCACCGCTTCGGCAAGCACAGCCTGCTCTCGCAATTCCTCTTTTTCTGCTGCCTTTTGTGCAGCTTCTGCAACGGCCAGTTGCTGTCCCAATTGCAGACGCCGTTGATCAACTTCCTGCTGTCGCTCGGCCAAGCGACGATGCTCGTCGTCCCACACGGCTAACGCGTCTGCTGCCTGCGCCAAGGCTGCGTCCAAATCCACTAGGAATTGCGCCCAGGACTCCGTGTCCGCAGGTTGACTGCCTGCCTTGAACTTGAACAGCACATCAGCTGGCGGCCAACACATCTGTAACGCTTCCCAGGCAGAGGCCCATTGCGCCTGCTTCCTGTCCACCTCTTCGCGAAGCATCTGAACCGTCGTCTGTCGCTGCACACACGCCGTCTCCGCCGCCCGTGCTGCCGCATCCGCCTGACGCCAAGCCGCATCTGCGCGATGGAGCGCTGCATCATCGTCTATTGTCCACTCCACTACGTCCGTCTCGTCGACCGACTGCCCGACCGCAGGATTCGGGTGATGCAACGCGCCACAGACAGGGCACGCTTCCCCGCCCCTTAACCGCGCCGCCAGCTGGCGAATCAGCGCTGTTTCACTAATAGATACGCTTCGCTGACGGGCCTCTTCCAGGTCGCGGTAGACCTGGGCCAATTGTTCAGCCGTCTCGCGCTGTGCGGTCAGTTCACCCAATTGGCTTTCGTAATCCCGGTACGCCGCCTGAAGACGCTTCTGTAAATCAGCGAGTTCTTGCTCCACCGCTTTCGCGCTCGCGAGGCGCGACTGCGTTTGTCCCAACCAGGTCCTTGCGACAGATAGATCTTCTGCGGTGTATTCCGGAGCCCGCTCGCAGAGTGCCTCTGCAACATTTCGTAATTGCTGCGCCTCTCCGTGCACCTGCTCGTCGATAGCCGCGACCGATGTGTAATTTGCAATGGCGGACCGTAACTCAGCCTGCCGTGCAGCGTACGCTTCACGCGCGTGACGAACGCTCGCTTGTCGCTCCTTCCAACCCACAAACGCCTCGCGCAATTGCATCAATTGCTGTCTCGTCTCCGGTTGAACCGTATGTTTTTCGCGACTGGCTTCCGCCTGCATCCTGTCCGCCGCCAACCGCTCTACAGCCTGCAGAGCTGCAGACTGCTCAGAGAGCGCCGTCGCGTGCGCTGAAAGCGCAGCGTCACTCGCCGTTTTGACGGCGGCGAGCTCTGCCTTGAGTGTCAACCACTCTGCTTCGATGTCCTCAGCATCGCGAAGCCGCCCTTTCTTCGCAAGCAACTCCGGCTCCAAGGCATCCCGCCGCGCTTGTTCACGCTGCCGTCGCAACGAAGCCTCAGAGAGCGCCGCTTGCGCCTCTTCTGCCAAGTCCAATTGTGCCGCCAAACGTTTATGCGCCTCTTTTGCCGCAGCACAATCCGCCTGCCACGCTTCAACGAGCGGCCAAACGCGATTCGCCTCTGCACTGCGGGCAAGTGCCTTCCGAATCACGGCCATCTCGTCTGCCAACTGCGCCAATTCTTCTCGCGCTTTGATGGCAGCTTCGCGCTCCGTCATCAAGCGGCGCACCTCGTCCGCAACTTTTAGACGAGCATTTGCCTCCACGCGCGCGTGCTCTGCCTGCTGCAACTCGGCTGATGCTTTCTGAACCGCCGCCTGCGCTGCATCCAGCGCTGCCTGCGAGGCATCTCCCAGCCCCGCCTGATTGGCGACGACAACCTGATAATCCGCCTCCACCTGTTTTGCCCGCGCATTGACTTTGTCGAAGAGCGCTTTCCCGTACTGCTCCAAACCGAATAGCCGCTCGGTCATGGCATTCCGTTCCGATCCGGTCAGCTGCAAAAACTCGGCAAACTTCCCCTGCGGCAACACAACTGCCCGCGTAAAGTCGCTTTGCTCCAGGCCCAAGATGGAACGAATGGCCTGCGTGACGGGATTCTTCCCTTCAGCCACAACGACGAGACCATCCTCGTCGCTCTCCGCTATCTCCTCCAACTGCAACAAACGGCTGGCCTGATGTTCTACCGAGAACCCCTGTCCGCGCTTATACGCCCGCTCCACCCGGTAGCGCCTGCGCTTGTTCCCCGCGCCAATCGCGAACTCAAACGAGACCTCCAGCCGTTTCTCGGCGTGGTTGAGAATCGCTTGGGTATTGCGGCCCGCTCGTCCAACATCGCCATATAGCGCCAAGGTGATGGCATCGAGAATCGTCGACTTCCCACTGCCCGTCGGACCGAAGATACCAAACATGCCCGTCTCCGTCAGGGCCGCAAAATCAATCTCCTGCCGCTCCCGAAAACTGTGTAATCCCGCAATCGATAAACGAATCGGCTTCATGCAGTTTCCTCCCCAGACACCTTGTCGACGGATGACTCGTCCAAATCAGCCAAGTCGGCGTCCGTCTCCACTTCCGCCACCATCTCCAAAAACAGTTCTACAAGTGCATCATCCGGCGAAACGCCGTGTTTTTCCTCGAAGAAGCGACTGAAATGCTCTGCAATGGAGCGCGTCTGGATGCTATCCGACGAATCGTCGGTGAGTGATTTCACAGCGACAGGTAGCACCGGGCGAATGTGGACGAATCCCGCATGTACCTCGCGAAGGCGATGAATCTCCTCCAGTTGTAACCCGGTCTGCACGTGCACTTCGAGATCGATCCAAGCGTTCGCATCACGTCCTTGTTCCACCCATTGCAACACTTGGCTCACCCCTTCTGTCGCCCGCCAGCGCACGAGCGGCTTGCCACTTCGAAGCGGCACTTCGCGCCATTCAACCGGCTTCCCCGGCACCGCGTCGACGATGACAACCGACTTCGTCTGTCCGGCTTCCGAGAAACTGTATGCCAGTGGTGATCCCGCATATCGCATCGGCACACCCGCCCCAACGACACCTTGTGGACGGTGCAAATGCCCGAGCGCCACATATTGTGCACGAGCGGGAAAACTGTCCGGATTCACCGCATAGGCACCCCCGATTTGAATTTGCACCTCCGAATCAGACTCCAGGCCTCCACGCACATAGACGTGGCTCATCGCCAAATTCACCGTGTCCTCGCGAAACTGCTCCGATAGGGCACGAAAAAAGCTCTGTATCCGTTGGTTGTAGCTCTCCTGCAATTCCCGCTCATCCAACGTGCGCCCAAGAACTTCGTTCAATCTCGCCTCCGACGGATACGGCAGTGCGGCAATCACCGCCCGCTCTGCGCATCCAGGAATCGCCAACTCCACGAAACCAACGCCTGCACGCACGCGACAAACTTGACCATTGATAACAGGTGTAGGTGCCAGTTCATCCTTCGGGAGGCCCATCAAGGTAATCCCCAACTTGTCCGCCAATGGCCGCGCCGCCGCGATGCGGTCAGCATTGTCGTGGTTGCCCGCAATCACGACAACCCCACGCGTGCCACCCGCCGACAGCCCATCCAGCGCCCGGTAGAACAACTCTTCCGCCTGCGCGCTCGGATTCACCGTCTGATAGACGTCGCCTGCCATGAGGACGAGATCGACCTGTTCCGCCGCACACAACTCTATCAATTCATCGACAAACTGACGTTGCTCCGCGATTCTATCGCGCCCCTCCAGCGTCTTGCCAAAATGCCAGTCAGCCGTATGTAAAATGCGCATCCGTTCTCCCCATCCCGTCACAAATCTTCACTTGACCCCAGTCTACCATCGGATGACACGATGCAGTAGCCTGAAGTCGCTGGGATTCTGGGGATGGCGACGGCGGTAGCAGAGACGGTAACGGCGACTGGGGGGCGGCGACGGTCGTGATCGTGGGGCGGGCGGATGGGATGGGCGGCCGGATCGACATAAGACAAGTTTTCTGCACTATCCCCTAATTTTCTGTAGATTCTGCAGATTTAAGACAAATAAAATACCCTATCTACTGAAATGCCACCGGATAAAGGCAAAAATCCAAGGAATAGCGCAGTTTTGATGCCTTATCCTCTCCTGATTACACGCGCGTGTTCTAATAAGACATCCACGTGAGAGCCAAGAAGGTTTCCGCAGCAACGGCGACCTCACGAGCAACGTGGAATGGGCCTAGCCGGAAATCTACAGCTCAGTGAACGACATGATAGACAAGAATGGAGACCAGCAAGTTTGGCAATCCAATTAAAATGGCTGTCGCCGACCATGAACTCTCATATCCCCTCGACTGCTTATACTGTTCCATATACGACTGAGGGCGTACCCAGGCTGTCCTATCAGCAACCGCCATAAGATCGCTTTAAAAAGTCCTTTCACCGTGTTCCCCCCTGAGCGGTTCGCGCACATCTTTCAACAACAATGATCACATTTTCCATCAAACCTAGACATCTGTAAATATGACACAAACATTCGATAATCCACCAATCAACAACATCCCCCTGAACCATTCCCCACGACGCATCCTGTGCTAAACTTTGGTCGTGAAGATTGAAGTCGATTCAACCAAGAGGGTGATGATGGTGAAGGCTTCTCCATTGCTAGAGCAACTCCCCGAACTGTTGCGAGATTGGATTCCACCAACCGCCTCCGTCGCCATTGCAAGCGGGCAAAAGTATGTAGCATATCATCCCGGTGCAGTCGATTTGCGAATCGCACCTGGTGAAGTTGTGCGCCCTGGGAGTATCGCAGATCTCGTTTTCTCGCATCGGCACCGGATCGAATCCGAAGTGGACTCGGATGTATTCGGCGTCCCTTATTATGGGTTGGGCTACCCGCTCCAATCTGAACAGGGTATCGAGTCGGCTGTTGCAGTCATTTTACCGCCAAAAAGTGAAGAGCGACGCCAACCGTTGTCGTACGTAGTCGGAAAGACGGGCCAGGTGTGGCGCCCCATTTCCATTCAGGACATCGCGTACTTCGAAAGTTATGAGAAGAAAACTTGGTTTTATACGAAAAATGGCAGATTTAGTACAGAACATACACTGCGCGCTCTTGAACTGCATCTCCCAGATGAACACTTTCTGCGCATTCACCGATCTTACATTGTTCATATCAGGTTCATTGACTCCATCGAGCGAGATGACCGGTCAAACCTGAATGTCGTGATGGCAGTGCCGAACAAAACGCGTCTTTCCGTGGCACAGACGTACGTCCGCCGCGTTCGAACACATCTCGGATTCTAAACGAGGCAGACCACGGTGCGTTCGAACCGGGCTAACCCCAACCGTTCAAGTCGACTTGAATAATCGTTATTTGTCGCGTGATATCTCGTTCTGTCGCGGATTCAGACACGAATGCTCGAGAGTGCGTATACTTATTTCCAGAGAAACCGCTTTCGTACTTCGTGTGAGGTGATTGAGATGCTTGAGCAGCGGATTCGGCACACGGGTCTTCGTTCTCGAATTGTCAGTGCAGAAGAGGCGCAACAATGGGTGAAAGACGGGATGACCATCGCAGTCAGCGGATTTACGAAATCCGGCGACGCGAAAGCGGTGCTGCAGGCACTCGCGAAACGAGTGGAACAAACCGGGGACAAGCTGCGCATCAATCTCTATTCCGGTGCGTCCTTGGGTGAAACCGATACAATTCTTTGCGAGCAGCAAATCATCGCTCGCCGCTTACCGTATCAATCAGAACCGCGTTTACGCAAAAGTATCAACCTAGGTGAAGTGCAGTACACAGACCAACATCTGAGTCACACGGCAGAGCTTTTGCGCAGTGGATGCCTTGGCGATATCGACCTCGCTATCATAGAAGCGACGGCCATCACTGAAACGGGCGGCATCATTCCAACTTCTTCAGTAGGGAACAGTCCCATTTTCGTCGAACGCGCCAAACGCGTCATCGTCGAAATCAATTTAAATACGCCGATAGAGTTCGAGGGCTTACACGACATCTACCTTCCGAAAGACCGGCCAAATCGGCTGCCCATTCCAATTACCAAGGTCTCCGATAGGATTGGGACACCGGACATTCCGTGCAACCCCGACAAAATTATCGGCATCGTCCTGTCACGGCATACAGATACACCATCCAATATCGTGCCAGCGGACCGCGACACCCAGCGGATGGCTGAATATATTCTGGATTTTTTCGAACATGAAGTGCGCCACGGTCGATTGCCGCACAATCTCGCTCCTCTGCAAAGCGGTGTAGGATCCGTCTCAAATGCAGTGCTCAGCGGGCTGTGTAACGCACCATTTGAGAATCTGGAGATCTATACAGAGGTCATGCAAGACGCCGTCTTTGAACTTTTTCAAAGCGGCAAGGTCGCGTTTGCTTCCGCGTCGTCCTTTACGTTGTCAAAATCGATGACTGAGCATGTCAATGCGTCCCTATCCAAATATCGCGAAAAAATCATTTTGCGACCGCAGGAAATTTCCAACCATCCTGAAGTCGTGCGCCGACTCGGTGTGATTGCCATCAACACGGCACTCGAAGTGGACATCTACGGCAATGTCAACTCCACCCACGTCAGCGGGACACACATGATGAATGGCATAGGCGGATCCGGTGACTTCGCACGAAATGCCGCACTGACGATTTTTGTAACGAAGTCCATTGCCAAAGATGGGCGTATCTCGAGTATCGTTCCGTTTGTCACCCATGTCGATCACAGCGAGCACGACGTCGACATCGTGGTTACGGAGCAGGGCATTGCGGATTTGCGAGGACTAGCCCCTCGTGAACGCGCGACGGTCATGATTGAAAAACTTGCCCACCCGTTCTACAAAGACGAGCTTCTCTACTACTTCAATCGCGCACTGACGTATGGTGGGCACACGCCACACATCTTGGAAGAAGCGTTAAGCTGGCACAAGCGCTTCGCTGACACCGGTGATATGCGGCAATTTAGAGGGCTTGCAGATGTCGTTGGGCGGGATCGGAGAATCAGTTCCCATACAGGGAGATCTATCAAAGGAATCTCGCGACCATTGTAATCTCTCCGCAGCGTTCCATCTCCAGAAGCAACGAAAGCCACGAAGGGCACAGCCGTTCGTGGCTTTTTACTGGCCAGATACGCACATGTTCGAATGCGCACGCCGTCAACTGAGATTCGACATTTCCCGAGCAATATCCCCGGCATCTGGTATCCCCTGCTGTCATACTGTGTCGTGAATACGGCACCAAATCACCCTCTCTGTTCACCTTTCCTCGCTCACTGTCTTCTACCGTTTCAAGCAGCAACGTTGTCGTGACTGCCGCTGGGATCCAACATTTCGATCCGACTCAGTTGATAGCGCTTACATCATCGTGTTATATTGTCATCAAGCCCATGTAGATACCCAGTATTGACCAATCTTTCGGAGATGATGAGCGACGTGCAAATTACAGAGTTGCTGTCGGTTGACCCGAAGACAAAGAAGATCCACCTGAATGACAAACGCATCGTCCTGATGGAGACTGATGCACTTGGCGAATTGCGCAAGGATTTGATATCGGCCCTTGGCGTAGATCGCGCAAAGGGATTTTTACTTCGCTACGGTTGGAATTGTGGCATGAACTACGCGCGAATCTTTAAGTCGTTCATGCCCGCGAACTCGGATACAGATTGGCTCTACGCAGGGTCAGAGATTCACGCCATCACTGGGGATGTATCGGTGGATATCGAAAAGCTTCACTTCGATCCGGAGACGAAAGCGTACTACGCCGAAGGGTACTGGCATGATTCGTATGAAGCTGAGCAGCATCTGAAGCACTATGGGCTACAGCACGACCCTGTCTGCTTCACGCTCGTCGGTTACGCGGGCGGCTATGTCAGTGAGCACCTCGGCCAAACTGTGATTTTCAGGGAAATCGAGTGTGTCGGCAAAGGGGATCCACATTGTCATTGGATCGCAAAACCGGCAGAGGATTGGGGCGAAGCGATACAAGACGAACTGCCCTACTATGAGGAGGAAAACCTAGCACAGGAGTTAGACAGGGCCTACATTCGCATTGAACGCCAAAACGAGCGGTTTCAAAAAGTACTGCTCGTCGACGAGCAATTGTCCAGTGCCCTCCTTCACCGCAAGGGCCTGCCGTCCATCATTCGTGTTCTCGGAAAGCAATTGGATTGCACAGTCGTGATTGAGGATAAGGACTTTCACCTATTTGAGTCATACGGTCCGTACAAAGAACACGACTTTGCGCATTTTTTACGCAATCCGCAGGAACAAGCGGGCACGTTGCTCAATCGGCTCACAAAACAAAAGAGAACCATCGAACTTTCTGTACCCGAAGCGTTCGGTTGGCCACATCAGCGACTACTCTCCCCAATCGTCGTCGACAACGAGATCTGGGGATATCTCTCATTACTCAAACCCAGTGGTGCGTATTCG
>NZ_CP080467.1:897500-940000 GCF_022674245.1 Alicyclobacillus acidoterrestris | reverse complement strand
TCTGTGCAACGCCACATCGTTCCCCACTGAACCAGTACTTTGGGACCTTAGCTGTTGGTCTGGGCTGTTTCCCTCTTGACCACGGGTCTTATCACTCGTAGTCTGACTGCCAGGTTCTTCGACATTGTGGCATTCGCAGTTTGACTGAGCTTGGTAACCCTCGCGGGCCCCGCACCCAATCAGTGCTCTACCTCCACAACTCATTCCCTGACGCTAGCCCTAAAGCTATTTCGGGGAGAACCAGCTATCTCCGGGTTCGATTGGAATTTCTCCCCTACCCCCAGTTCATCCCCTGGCTTTTCAACGCCAGTGGGTTCGGGCCTCCATGCGGTGTTACCCGCACTTCACCCTGACCAGGGGTAGATCACCCGGTTTCGGGTCGATGACGACAAACTTATCCGCCCTATTCAGACTCGCTTTCGCTTCGGCACCGGCTCCTTCGCCTTCACCTTGCTTGCCATCATCACTCGCCGGTTCATTCTACAAAAGGCACGCCGTCACATCTCTTGAATGCTCCGACTGCTTGTAAGCACACGGTTTCAGGTTCTATTTCACTCCGCTCCCGCGGTTCTTTTCACCTTTCCCTCACGGTACTATCCGCTATCGGTCGCCAAGGAGTATTTAGCCTTAGGAGGTGGTCCTCCCAGATTCCCACGGGATTCCTCGTGTCCCGCAGTACTTGGGGTCTGTTGCACATTCCACATTCCGTTTCGGATACCGGGCTCTCACCGTCTATGGCCGGCCTTCCCATGCCGTTCTCCTACGGATTGCTTCCTGCTGGCTCCCTGCAGGTTGCCGCCAACAGCCCCTCGACCCCGAATGCGCATCGACTGCAGTCTGTACCACGCATCCGGTTTAGGCTTCTCCGCTTTCGCTCGCCGCTACTGACGGAATCGCATTCGCTTTCTCTTCCTCGAGGTACTTAGATGTTTCAGTTCCCTCGGTTGCCCCCGTACACCTATGGATTCAGTGTACGGTACTAGCGCTTCACACTAGCAGGTTTCCCCATTCGGACATCCACGGCTCAATGCTCGCTTACAGCTCCCCGTGGCATTTCGGTGTTCGCCCCGTCCTTCTTCGGCTCTTGGCGCCTAGGCATCCTCCGTGCGCTCTTCCTAACTTCACCGTTTCGACTCCATGACTGACTTACACCAGTCACTTCATCCAGTTATCCGGCTATTGTTACCTGTTACTCGCATTTCGGTTACCGGTTTACTATTTCGAGGTTGTTCCATATTCAGTTGCCAAGGTACATGCGCCTTCCAACTTCCGTCGGAAACGCGCCTTGAGTTTACCTTGTCTCATATGAGACGTTGGCTCCCTCAAAACCAAACACACAACACCTAAAAGCCTTGTTTCTCCGTAGAAAGGAGGTGATCCAGCCGCACCTTCCGATACGGCTACCTTGTTACGACTTCACCCCAATCATCAACCCCACCTTCGGCGGCTGGCTCCATAACGGTTACCTCACCGACTTCGGGTGTTGCCGACTCTCGTGGTGTGACGGGCGGTGTGTACAAGGCCCGGGAACGGATTCACCGCGGCATGCTGATCCGCGATTACTAGCAATTCCGGCTTCATGCAGGCGAGTTGCAGCCTGCAATCCGAACTACGAACGGCTTTTTAGGTTTTGCTCCACCTCGCGGCTTCGCTTCCCGTTGTACCGCCCATTGTAGCACGTGTGTAGCCCAGGACATAAAGGGCATGATGATTTGACGTCATCCCCGCCTTCCTCCGACTTACGCCGGCAGTCACCTGTGAGTCCCCACCTCTACGTGCTGGTAACACAGATCAAGGGTTGCGCTCGTTGCGGGACTTAACCCAACATCTCACGACACGAGCTGACGACAACCATGCACCACCTGTCTCCTCTGCCCCGAAGGGAAGGTACATCTCTGCACCGGTCAGAGGGATGTCAAGCCCTGGTAAGGTTCTTCGCGTTGCTTCGAATTAAACCACATGCTCCACTGCTTGTGCGGGCCCCCGTCAATTCCTTTGAGTTTCAGTCTTGCGACCGTACTCCCCAGGCGGAGTGCTTATTGGGTTTCCTTCGGCACTGGGGTGTGTCCCCCCAACACCTAGCACTCATCGTTTACGGCGTGGACTACCAGGGTATCTAATCCTGTTTGCTCCCCACGCTTTCGTGCCTCAGCGTCAGTCACTGTCCAGCAAGGCGCCTTCGCCACTGGTATTCCTCCACATATCTACGCATTTCACCGCTACACGTGGAATTCCCCTTGCCTCTCCAGCACTCAAGTCATGCAGTTTCCAAAGCAATCCCAAGGTTGAGCCTTGGACTTTCACTTCAGACTTACACAACCGCCTACGCACGCTTTACGCCCAGTGATTCCGGACAACGCTTGCCCCCTACGTATTACCGCGGCTGCTGGCACGTAGTTAGCCGGGGCTTCCTCACTCGGTACCGTCTCACAAGGAGCTTTCCACTCTCCTTGTCGCTCTCCCCGAGCAACAGAGCTTTACAACCCGAAGGCCTTCTTCGCTCACGCGGCGTTGCTCCGTCAGGCTTGCGCCCATTGCGGAAGATTCCCTACTGCTGCCTCCCGTAGGAGTCTGGGCCGTGTCTCAGTCCCAGTGTGGCCGGTCACCCTCTCAGGTCGGCTACGCATCGTCGCCTTGGTGAGCCGTTACCTCACCAACTAGCTAATGCGCCGCGGGCTCCTCTCTCAGCGATGCAGTTGCATCTTTCAACACAAGTAGATGCCTACCCGTGTATTATCCGGCATTAGCACCCGTTTCCGAGTGTTATTCCAGTCTGAAAGGCAGATTGCCCACGTGTTACTCACCCGTCCGCCGCTAGCCCCGAAGGGCTCGCTCGACTTGCATGTATTAGGCACGCCGCCAGCGTTCGTCCTGAGCCAGGATCAAACTCTCAAAAATGGCGTTGTTACATATGTTTCAATCGTCGCTGTGACCAAAGGTCACGTTGACCGAAACTTTTAGGCGTGTGTGTTCAGTTTTCAAGGAACCAAACCTGCTGTGAAAGCCCCACGAAGACTGATTCAACGAGGAACCAGATGAAGTGATTCTTTCAAGCAAGTGCCGCTTCTGTCGAAGCAGCCTAAGTACTATATCACGAACTGACGTTCGTTGTCACTGGTAATTTCTACACAAACGATGGCGTCACTACAGCCGACCGATGTAGATAATCACCTCTGCAAGTATCCTTTCTATGACTCACAACACGTCTTGATGAAAGGACAACGTTGCAAAGTGACGGTGAGAATAATATCACAGCATGCAACAGCACGTCAACTATTATGCATGATATCCGTTTCCTCAATGCATCTTAGCGAATTCACGCTAAAGCACCCATACAACAGCAGCATTGATACGCCCAGCCGCCCCAGTTCAGCCCAGACTGATTCAGCCCCATATTGAAGTGCAAATAAACATTCACTCGCTATCGGATGTTTCTTTTCTTGGGTGGAGCTTGGGTGAATCGATACCTTGGGCGGATCGATATGGTTCAATTCCAACACCATCTCTCATGGTACGAAATCCATCCACATCTCGTCCGATGCCCATCGTTCGCCACAAGGCTAATTATGCGATGTATCGCCTATGCGTGCAAGACTATCCCATCCCAATGATGAGGAGGCCAGCAAACATATATGGATGGATCGAAACAGCTAAAGCGCATGTAGCCGTAGATAAGATTGTGCGAAATAGATGACGCCGAACGTCTCAGCTACCTGCATTCCCAACCGCATTCGGATGACACTCCCTCGGGACTTACGCAGGACTATATATGAAGGGATTTTCTATATACGTATCGCCAGGTCTCCCCTCTGCATCTATCGCGTAGGAATTTGTAACATACTGCTTGACTTGCATCTGTAGCCGTGTTAAATTGGCTACTGCCTAATTCAAGAGCACAAGCGAGAGCCATTAGCTCAGTCGGTAGAGCACCTGACTTTTAATCAGGGTGTCCCGCGTTCGAGTCGCGGATGGCTCACCAGTTTTGCCACCTTGGCTCAGGGGTAGAGCGGCTCACTCGTAATGAGCAGGTCGTCGGTTCAAATCCGACAGGTGGCTCCATGCCAGCGTAGCTCAGCAGGTAGAGCAACTGACTTGTAATCAGTAGGTCGCAGGTTCGATTCCTGTCGCTGGCTCCAGAGTGGTTTCCATTGTTGGACCACCCAGGTATAGGGGCGTAGTTCAGCTGGTAGAACGGCGGTCTCCAAAACCGCATGTCGTGGGTTCAAGTCCTGCCGCCCCTGCCATATTTGTTGGGGAATAGCCAAGCGGTAAGGCAACGGTTTTTGGTACCGTCATGCGAAGGTTCGAATCCTTCTTCCCCAGCCAGTGTGCCCTTAGCTCAGCTGGATAGAGCGTTTGACTACGAATCAAAAGGTCGGGAGTTCGAATCTCTCAGGGCACGCCACATATAACGGAGCATAGCGCAGCTTGGTAGCGCGCCTGCCTTGGGAGCAGGAGGTCGTGGGTTCGAATCCCGCTGCTCCGACCAGTGCAATTGATTTGCATGCTCATCCCGGAGTGGCGGAATTGGCAGACGCACACGACTCAAAATCGTGCGGGAAACCGTGCCGGTTCGAGTCCGGCCTCCGGGACCAATGGGGGTATAGCTCAGCTGGGAGAGCACCTGCTCCGCAAGCAGGGGGTCGTCGGTTCAAATCCGTCTACCTCCACCACATTCCTCGATAGCTCAGCGGTAGAGCATCCGACTGTTAATCGGAGGGTCGTAGGTTCGAATCCTACTCGGGGAGCCAATTTGCTCCCATAGCTCAGTTGGCAGAGCGCATCCATGGTAAGGATGAGGTCACCAGTTCAAGCCTGGTTGGGAGCTCCAGTACAATGGCCCCATGGTCAAGCGGTTAAGACACCGCCCTTTCACGGCGGTAACGCGGGTTCGAATCCCGCTGGGGTCACCACTGTTGAGAAATATCTTGACAGATTGTACAACTAGGATATATAATTTCAATCGCTTCTTGCGGAAGTGGCTCAGGGGTAGAGCATCGCCTTGCCAAGGCGAGGGTCGCGGGTTCGAATCCCGTCTTCCGCTCCATGCGGGTGTAGTTTAATGGTAGAACGTCAGCTTCCCAAGCTGAGAGCGAGGGTTCGATTCCCTTCACCCGCTCCATTATGCGGTTATAGCTCAGAGGGAGAGCACCACCTTGACACGGTGGGGGTCATAGGTTCAATTCCTATTAACCGCACCAAGTGCGTACGGCGCGTCAAGCTTTTGACCGCTTGAACGCGTCTGGCCCTATCGTCTAATGGTTAGGACGCCGCCCTCTCACGGCGGTAATAGGGGTTCGAATCCCCTTAGGGTCACCATTGTATGGAGTGATGGCCGAGTAGGTCGAAGGCGCTCGCCTGCTAAGCGAGTATACGTCTTAAAAACGTATCGAGGGTTCGAATCCCTCTCACTCCGCCACTGAGGAACTGTGGTGTAGAGGCCTAACATGCCTGCCTGTCACGCAGGAGACCGCGGGTTCGAATCCCGTCAGTTCCGCCATATTTGGGCCCATAGCTCAGCTGGCTAGAGCGCACGACTGATAATCGTGAGGTCGGTGGTTCGAGTCCACCTGGGCCCACCAACGAAGAGCAACCAACATGAGTTGGTTGCTCTTTTTGCGAATAATGACCTTTACCAAAATCATATCTGCAGTCACTTTACGAACGATGGGGAGACTTTTGTGGATCGACAACTGCAAACCATTGCCCTTCAAAACCTAGAACAACAATTGAATGCCCACCCCGCCTCCCTCCATCTCAAATTTGAAAAAGCCTGCCTACTTGCTGAAATGGGCCGCACGATAGAAGCGCAAAATGAGTACCTGCAAATTCTCTCGGTGGATCCAACGCATCGCGGTTCATTAAATAACTTAGGCACGCTTCTTCACGAATCTCGGTATCGCTCAGCAGCTCGAACCGCATACACGCAGGCCGTGGCATGTCACCCGGACGATCCGATGGGACACGTCAACTTAGCGAATCTCCTATTTGAAGAGGGGGAGATGGAATCCGCACGTGTGCATTTTGAGCGGGCCCTCGAGCTCAATCCCGACCATTATCAAGCACATCAAGGAATGTCTTATATCCTGACGCAATTGGGCGACGAACAGAAGGCTATGTTCCATCGGAAGTTAGGGTTTCAGCATCACGCCATAACAGAATTGCCCTTTCGTGGCCAAGGAACACCAGTACGCTTACTTTTGCTCGTCTCTACAACAAGCGGAAATACACCCATAAAGACAATTCTCACCAACCAAATTTTCCACGTATTTATTGTTTTTGTCGATTTCCTCGACGAGAATACCCCGCTTCCACAACACGACGTTGTCTTCAATGCCATCAGTGATGCGGATCTCGCTGAATCGTCACTCCTTGCAGCACAATGTGCGATCGCCCGAACAAATGCCCCTGTGATCAATTCTCCGCAGGCGATCCTTGAAACAGGGCGTGTACGCATAGCCGAGCGGCTTTCCAATATCGAAGGCGTCATCACCCCCAAGATGGCGGTTGTGCCGCGACGACACCTTGCGTCGTCAGATGCCATCGAGCTGTTACAGAAATGCGGCTTCGAACTCCCTCTGTTACTGCGCGCACCTGGATATCACACTGGGCAACATTTTGAGAGAGTGGATACGCCCGAGAGATTATCAAGAATGCTTACCGAGATCCCAGGAGACCCGCTCTTCGTAATACAATATATCGACACCAGTGCGGAAGACGGGCTGTTTCGAAAGTACCGCGTCATGATGATCAATGGAGAATTGTACCCGCTGCACGTTGCTGTATCAAAAGACTGGAAAGTTCACTACTTCACCGCAGACATGGCCAAAAACGCTGACAACCGTTTGGAAGACGCCTTTTTTCTAGAGAACATGCCAGATGTCATTGGTTCTCGGGGCATGGCCGCACTAAAGGCTATTCAGGAAACGCTAGGGCTGGACTACGCGGGCGTCGATTTCGGCTTAAGCGCAAACGGCGACATCATACTGTTTGAGGCCAACGCGACGATGGTGGTCAATCCCCCTGATCCAGACCCGCTCTGGACATACCGTCGGAAATACGTCGACAACATCTATACCGCCGTTCAGCAAATGTTGATCGACCCAAAATTATAGCAATGACGGGGCTGATGACAGCCCCGTTTTCACATTCACTCTGCCTAGCATGTGACCTCCCACCTACGAAATCTGCTCTCCAATTGTTCCAACGATGCCGTGATCGTTCCGATTTGACCCATGACCAGATTCGATCTCCGGCCGAGTACACCGAGCAACCACATCTGTCGCAATTCGGGGCCTGTAGCCATCGTTTGACGTGTTTGACGACTCTGTAATACTAGTATACAATCGCACAATCGCGAGCTAGACTAGGAGGGGAGGTGAACGCACCGCATCGTGAGGCGCAATAGGAAACCGCCTTCATACGCTTCGATATGGAACGGCGGTTGAGTTGTCTATCAGTTTGGAATTGATTTTAAGTACGGGAGTGTTGAAGTTGCAGAGTTCTGCCAGCACTGGACATGGCATCCCCACCCGCAGGCGAATCAGGGTCGTCATTGCCATTTCGTTTGCTTTCTTTGTCGCTTACTTCGATAGAACGAACGTCGCTGTTTTAATTGCAAATCACAACTTTGACCAAACCTTTGGCATCGCTGGTAACAAAGCTGCACAAGGCGTACTCATCACTGCTTTCCTGCTGCCGTATGGATTAGTCAATATTATTACAGGTCCAATTAGCGACAAACTGGGTGGTCGGCGAGGCATTGCGCTCGCCATCATCGGCTGGACAATTTGTATGGTCTTAAGTGGAGTTATCACAAATTACACCGTGTTGCTGATTCTCCGAGTCCTGTTGGGCGTCGGCGAATCCATCATGGGGCCTTCCGTGAACATGGTAACCGCACAGTGGTTTCCAGATAAGGAACGGGCCCGGGCCAATTCCATTTGGTTGAGCGGCCTATTTATTGCTCCAGCGTTCTCCTACCCGTTACTCGCGTGGATTGTCGGTTCCTTTGGTTGGCGCCAGAGTTTCTTCGTCCTGGCTGCGATTGGCTTGTTTGTCGCACTCCCGCTCATTTGGTTTTGGACAAAAAACACGCCAGAAGACGATAAGAAAATCTCACCCGAAGAGATTCAATACATCCGCGCCGGACAAAGCGCGCCTCAAAAACTTGCACAAAGCCAGTTTTGGGCGGAGGCCAAGAAGGTATTTGGTTATCACAAGTACTGGTTTGCCTTGTTCGCCTATTGCGGATATCAACCCGGCTTTTGGGGAATCGGAACATTTCTACCGTCCTACTTAGAACAACAGCGGCACCAAACGTTCGGTTCAGCTAGTATTTTTGCCATCCTGCCTTGGATAGCCGCGACAGTCTTCACCTTGGCCGGTGGCTACATTGGAGATCGGAAGCAGCGCGTGCGCTCACGGCTCTGGTCATTCGGATATGTGGTTGCGGCAATCTTCTCGTATATCGGCACTGTCACACATTCACTCGGCATCTCCATCACGTTTATCTCCCTTGGCGTAGGTATGCTCGCCAGCACCTTGGGGCCGATGTGGGCCATTGTCCAAGAGATGAGTCCACAAGGCGTATCTGGATTTGCCTCCGGCGTGTTCAACGGCGTCTCCTATGTGGCGGCGGCATTTGGGCCAACCGTGGTTGGGAATATCGCCGATGCGTCCAATTCGTTCAACGTCGGCTTTTATGCACTTGCTGGCTGGATGGTTGTCACAGCAATAGCAGTCATCCCACTCTGGCGCGGGTATCGCAAAGGCAAGCAACTAGAGCCATTTTCACTGGATAATGGGCTGCACGATTAAAATCGCTTCACAGTAAGCGCCAAACCTACGCCGTAGGATAGTTGTAATCGGATACATCTGTGTCTTACAATGAAAGCGTAACCTCTTTCCACTTCAGTTCAGGAGGTTGTCTGAGTTCGTCGGTGCCGACGGGTCATCGACAACCTCTTGCATTTTCAAGAAATCAATCGTCCTCCAACGAATTCACCTTTCCAAAGCGCATCGCTTTTCCAGAAAGAGGCCACCTTGTGGTGACCTCATCAGATTACGTCGCGCCGATTTTTCAGTGGGAAGGCTAAGGTTACTTCGCTGGGAGTACGTCGTGATCGACATAGCGTTCCCCATTGATTTCACTTATCAGGTTAATCGCGACTCTCGCGCCGTCCCCCGCAGTGATAATGGTGTGAACGCTCGTGCCCGCAATGGTGCCAGCAGCCCAGATACCTGGAATGTTCGTGCGCCCCTGCGCGTCCACCTCGACAATGGTCTTAATCCGCGGTTCGGTGGCCGGTTTTGTCGTGACACCGATGGACTCCGCCAAATCTGCCCAGAGACCTGTCGCAAGGATAACGTATCGGGCCTCGAACGTTCCGTCCTCCGTCTTCACTGTGAATGTATCGCCATTTTTCTGAACATCAACCACTTTGCTCCGGACGAGTTCTGCACCAGCCTCAGTCGCTTGACGCTGCCCTACCTCGACTAAATCGGGCCCCCCAATTTCGGCGATGCCATAGTGATTGCGCAGCAGCGCGCGACGTGTCACGCCCTGATCACTATCGAAAAATACAGTCTTTTTATTCGCCCGAGCGCTAAACAGTGCTGCACTTCCACCCGCGGGGCCGGCCCCAATAATCGCGATGTCGTACATCGTTCATCCCTCCCGAAAATTTGCTTGCAAAGATAGATTAACGCAAACATTCCCCAAAATCACCAATTTTACGATGTACCCATGAAGTCACTTTGGCGTGCGTCAATTGGAACTCGCGGAGACTGTAGCGTACAATTTGAACAGAGAGAAGAGAGCTAGAGGAGAGAAACAATATGTACAATGTCTGTGTGATTGGGGCTGGTCCCTGTGGCTTAGCCGTTTCAGCCGAGCTGCAGAAACATCATATTCATCACATTGTCCTCGATAAATCCTGTATTGCATCCACGATTTATCGGTTCCCGACGCAAATGGTCTTTAACTCCACGCCAGAAAAACTAGAAATCGGTGGGGTTCCTTTCTACACGTACGGTGCGAAGCCAACGCGACACGAGGCACTCACCTATTACCGAACAGTCGTGGACAGACTGCAATTGCCTGTGCTCCAGTACGAAACCGTCTACGACGTGCACTACGACGAACCGTCCAAGGCATATCGGATACGCACGCGGACACGAACCGGCCTCGACCACGAGTACTTTGCGAAAGCCATTGTCATCGCAACCGGCTACTTTGACAATCCAAACTGGCTCGGCGTCGAGGGAGAAGACCTGCCGCACGTCAGTCATTATTATACAGATGCCCATCCGTACTACGGCCAAAGTGTTGTGGTCGTTGGAGGGACCAACTCCGCCGCCGAGGCTGTCATCGACCTGTATCGCATCGGCGCGAAGGTGCGACTGATCCATCGTGGCTCTGAGCTGTCCTCCAAAATCAAACCGTGGGTACAGCCGGAAATTCAGAGCCTAATCAAGAACAACCGGATAGAGTACTATTTCAACTCCAAGATCACGCGCATCCATCCAGATGCCGTCGATGTGGAGACCCCAAACGGCCAGCTGCAGTTCCAGGTCAATCACGTCCTGGCACTGACCGGTTACCACCCGGACATGTCTTTCCTGCAACAATTAGGGATTCACGTCGATGCAAAGACGGGCATTCCAGCGTACAACGAAGAGACGTATGAGACGAACGTCTCAGGCATTTATCTTGCCGGCGTCATTGTTTCCGGATATGATGCCAATCGCATTTTTATCGAAACGGGGCGCTTTCATGGACAACCGATAGTGAATGACATCATCAAACGGTCCATGTGACTTGCGAAACAGCAAAGAACGGCCGGTCCGGTTAGCCGGTCGTTCTTCACAGAAAAACGTAGTCGATAAGTCTATACCGATTACAGGGTAGCGTCCTTGAGATACCCTCTCAGTATTTCAATATGTTGTGGTAGCGCAATGGCTGCAGCAGCAATTTCAGGGTGCCACTTCTTCTCCCATTCGACAGTGACATACCGGTTATAACCTGTCTGTTGCAATTTACGGACGATATCCGCCACCGGGACATCCCCTTCGCCAAAAACGACCAGTTGCCAATCGTCGCCGTTGCGAGCCGCATCCTTCAAGTGCACATGTCGCAGTCTATCCGCCAAATTCGCGTACGTCTCCTCTACCGTCTCATGCATGCGAACAGGGTGATGTGTATCCCAAATCGCCCCGACGTACTCGCTCTCGACACGCTGTAGCACGTCACGAACGAGCGCCGACGAAGAGAACTCGTCGTGCGTTTCAAGCAAGACTTCCACACCCAACTCCTCTGCCCGTGGCGCGACCTGGCAAAGCGACTCGGCTACCCGTTCGACACAGCGCGCAACATATTCAGGGTCTTGCAGGTTTGGCGAACCTGCCACACCGCCGAACGTTCGCACCATCGGCACTTCCATCTTTGCGGCCAATTCTACATAGGCAATCAGTTCCTGTACATTCTGCTGGCGCGCTGTTCTATCCTCCATCGCAAACCGCGTCGATGCCCCAAGACAAACGATATCCAGTCCATGATTTTTCGCGAGCCGCGTAATTTTTTGTCTGTCCTCCGCACCTAAGTCAAAAGGAAGCACCTCGCCATCGTACAGGCGCAACTCCACTCCGTCGTATCCATAGAGAGCACCACGCCGCATCACTTCCTCCATCGACCACTCCGGACAAGCGAGATTGGAATAGGCTATCCGCATGTATCCAGACCTCTTTTCACGAGATTTGACTGACAATCGACGTGTCAAAACTGCACGACAAGCCTCAGACAAGCGGCAAAGTCACCGTTTTCCCGGTCTTCGCAGACTGGTAAATGGCGAGGATAATCTCCAAGCCTTTGCGTCCTTCTTCCCCATTGACCAACGGTTCTCGGTTCTCACGAATCGCTTCCATCATGTCGCGGAACTGGCGTCGGTGGGCGTCTGAAATCGTTGCGGGATCACTTGCAGCAGCAGCCACTGCCTCATTCGGGTTCGCCTCGGCCGTCGCAAGGTTCACGGTTTCCACGTGATGTTTCATCCGTTGCACGGGTGCCTCCATGAGGTATAAATGCGTTAATCTATCCGCGTCGATCACGGCACTCCCCGTCGTACCAAACAGTTCAATGCGTGCAGACAACCCCGGGTAAGCCGCCGTCGTGCCGACGATGGTTCCGAGTGCCCCGTTCTTAAAGCGGACGACCGCCGTCGCTACGTCTTCCACCTCAATCCGCTCGTGCGCCATCGTGGCTGTGTGCGCATGAACACTTTCGACGGGCCCCATCAAGTACTGTAGGAGGTCTATCGTGTGTATCGATTGGTTCATCAGGACACCCCCGCCGTCCAAAGCCCATGTTCCGCGCCAATCACCACTGTCGTAATAGCCTTGAGACCGATACCAATTGACAGCAGCTTCACCGAGAATGAGCTTGCCGAGGCTTCCTGCGGCGATTTCCTGCTTCACCCGCACGGTGGATGGGTCAAACCGATGTTGCGAAATGACGCACAACTTCACCCCCGCGTCACGGCAGGCTTGAATCATCGCATCCGCCTTGGCGAGCGTGATATCAATCGGCTTTTCCACAATCACGTGCTTGCCAGCCTTGGCGACCTCTATCGCGATATCGGCGTGCATACCGCTAGGCGTACAGACATTGACAATGCCGATATCGGGACGACAAAGCATCTGGTGGAAATCCTCATACCAATCCACCCCATGCACCCCGCCAAGTTCCTCTGCGCGCAAAGGAATTGCGTCGGCAACCGCCACCAGTCGAGCGCCCTCCAGCTGTTCAATCTCCTGTGCGTGCTTATGCCCAATGACCCCACACCCGATGACACCAAATCCCAACGTCTCTGCCATACCCGTTTCGCCTCCTGATAATCTTTGATAGCCTATCGCCAAGTCTGATGAAGCTCGGCAAGCATATCCTTCAACGCATCCGCCGCGACCCGAAACAACTCCGGGCCACTAAATCCAGAAAAGGGTTTCGCTTGCGCCAAATGTGGCTCAATCGACAAAAACCCGTCGTAGCCCTTCGCGAACAAAGCGGACAACACGTCGCGCAATTCGCCATCCCCCTCGCCGGGAGGGACGACGCGTTTACTCTCCAGCAACGCGTCCTTGATGTGAACGTATTCAATCTGGGCCTCTAGCGCAGCAAACGCGTCTGTGTAAGGACGAACCCCACATTGCACAAAATTTGCCGGATCGAATGCCGCTCTGAAGTGAGGCGATGGACACGAGGAGAAAATATCGACACAGCGCTCTGTGATATCACCGTAGATGCCTTTCTCATTTTCATGGAGCAACACGACACCAGCCGTCTGTGCGCGATGAACGAATTCCTGAAGGCGCCACAATACCTCGTTGCGATAATCCTTTGCCGAGTGCCCTTGTGGGATAAAAAACGAAAAAATCCGAATATACTTCGTGCCGAAGTACTGAGCCACATCAATTGCCCGATTCAGTTGATTTAGGTGATGACCAAAATCGTCGGTAATCCGTATTTTTCCGATTGGCGAACCAATCGCTGAAATTTTAAACCCACGCGCGCGGAGCACAGAACGCACTTGCTCCAATTCTTCATCTGTCAGATCGATCACGTTCTTATGCCACACACCGCGAAATTCAAGGTGTCGAATGCCTGTCGATTCTAGAACATCCAGTTGCTCATTCAAATCAGATGAGATTTCATCGGCAAACGCACTTAAAGTGACCAATCCCTCACACCCTTTCGCGTATCAACTTGTCGCTGCAAAACAATCGCCAGCTACATCGACGGTTCGCGTGTCGTAGAAATCCATCACCCTTTCACTGCGCCGTTTGCCAAGCCACCGATAATGTACTTTTGCAAAAACAGGAATATGATCACGATGGGAATACCACTGGTCAAACTAGCCGCCATCAACTGCCCCCAGAGGACATCCCCACCGGCATCACCGCTCGCAATGTAAGCCTGTAGACCGACCGCCACGGTTTGCGTCGCCGGTCCCGTCAAAACACTCGCAAACAACACATCACTCCAAGCAAGTAAAAAGGAGAAGACAAAGGTGACCACCATTCCTGGAAGGACCAGCGGCAAGACGACGTAGCGGAGTACCTGTAACCGCGTGCATCCGTCCATCAGACCGGCTTCCTCCAAATCGACCGGAATGTTGGCCATGTAAGACAATAAGAGCCAACATGCGAAAGGGAGCGCGAATGTCATGTAGGTGATGATAACGGTGTAATACTGCCCCACTAGATGCACCGAAATCGCATTTTGAATGATGACGAAAATGACGAACAGCGGTAATAGCATCATGACCTGTGGGATGGTTTGCATCGTCACCAACGCGTACAAAAACGTCTTTCTCCCCCTGAACTGAAAGCGCGCAATTACATAAGCGGCCCCGAGCGCGATAACCGTCGCGCAAATACCCGTGACGCCCGCGATGAGAATGCTATTTTTAATATCGCTGGCCAAATGTACTGTCTGCCACATCATAGCGTAATTGTTCCAGGCGATGTGCGTTGGGAAAATTGCGCCGCCGCCAACTTCCGTGTCCGGTGTTAGAGAAATCAAAATGACATAAGCCATGGGCAACAAAATCGCCAATCCGAAGATGACAATGCCAAGAATACGAAGTCGATTCCAATGCGCGCGTTGTGCGACGAGACTGGTCATGATGTCGCCTCCCCCAGCCGCAACATGCGAATGTAGAAGAATGCAGGTATCATCATCAAAATTAAGGTAAGAATGGACATCGCCGCGCCGAGTCCGAAATTAAACGTTTGGAACGAGGTGACGTAGACGTTTAGCGGCAATACGTCGGCCTGTGGCGAAGGCGGTGTACCGAACATCATGAATGGCAACGTGAAGTTGTTGAAATGGTTGAGCGTCGACAAGAGCAGCGCCAATGCCAGAATGGGACGCAGCATAGGTAATGTGATGGAGAAAAAACTGCGCACGCGCGACGCGCCGTCAATCGTCGCGGATTCATAGAGATCGCCTGGAATATTTTGAAGTCCAGCGAGCACCATCAGATAGATGAACGGCCAAGACGACCAGACATCCGCGATGGTCATGGCCCAGAAACTATTCGGGCCAATGAGCCAAAAGGTATTCTTGCTCGCGATGTGAAGAAATGCGAGCACCCTGTCGATCAGCCCCCAACCGTTCATAAACAAGAGTCGCCACGTAATCGCATTGACGAACACGGGCATGACATAGGGGAGCAAAAACAGCGCGCGGACCCATCTGCGTCCGCGAAATGGATGGTGGACGAGTAGTGCTGCGATGATACCAATGGGTGTGATGATGAGCGTCGTCAGCACGGAGAACGCGACGCTCACCCACACGCTTTGGAGGGCAGAAGCCCCTAGTGCATTCCCCTGGTGTAATGCACTGAGATAATTTTTCAAGCCGACAAACGGCGCTGCCGTCCAGTTGGCAATTGTATATTGGTCCAACTTTGTAAAACTCGTGTAGATACTGACCAAAAACGGCGCTATCACCACAATCACCAACAACACCACGGCCGGGATGAGCATCCAAAGCGGCACTCGATTGCGCTTGTGTGCCGTGCGACGCCGTCCATGGACGGACTGTATGACTTGCAAATCAATCGTTTCATCTGGCACGGCTTCGGAACGATTCACGATTCTCCCTCCTCACTGAGCAGGAAACCAGTCGGTGAACAGGCATCCGGGATGCGCAGTTGTCGTCTTCCCCTCAGTTCTGCAGTGAAGCCTGAACCTGCGTGTTGGCCACCTTCAGCAGCTGTGCGATATCGCCTTCTTGAAAACTGTTTGTGGCAATTTCATCCGCAATTTTATTCGTAACCCCTGCGTAGACCACCTCGAGATTGCCCCACGCACCTGTGAACGGCGTCGGCGAGGCATTCTTCTCGGCATCGACACATGACTGAATGAGCGGCGTCTGTAACTCTTTGTATTGTCCGTACACACTCTGATTGACCGGCAAATAGCCGTAGACATCATAGAATTCCTTTTGCTGTTTCGGATCCGTCACGAATTTAATCCATTTCAGCGCCGCGTCATATTTTGCGCCCGTCACATAGTTCGGAATGGCTAAATCTTGGCCGGAGACAATGGTCTGCGCTGGAACGCCGCCCGTTGGTCGAGCGGACATGCCGTATGGGACGGTCGGCAGTGGGGCGAACGCGTAATCCGATTTGACGGCAGATTGGTTCAACGATGGAATCAAGGTAGGCCCCTGCATCACGAGCATCGCGACGTGACCATTCTCAAATGCCTTAATAGCGTCAGTGGATTTGTACGTGACGTCATTGGGTGACGCGATATGGTATTTCGTGATCCAATCAAACCAAAACGTGAGCGCATTGACTGACGGCTGCGAATCGAGCGTCGCGGTCTTTAAGTCGTGGCTGAGGAAATCGCCACCGTCCTGCCTGGTGTACCCCCAATTGATTTTCCATGGGTCATACGAGTCAGCGGGATCGATCTCCGTTCCCCACTGATCTTTTCCTGCATCCGTCAGCTTCTTCGCATCGTTGACAAACTCAGTCCAGGTGGTCGGAGGTGATGAGATTCCCGCCTCCTTGAACAGTTTTTTGTTGTAGACGAGTGCAAATGGCAACATATACTCAGGGATTGCTACGTCCTTATCGGCACTTGGTCCGGACATGGTCAACTGCGGCGCAAAAAACTTGCTTTTACCACCTACTGCATTCCAATCCGCATCGGTTAGAACGTGGAACGCATTGGTCGAAAACACCGTTGGAACGAGCGTGGTTCCGACTTCAAACACATCCGGCCCTTGGTGCGTCGTCACGGCAGTCTGTAAAGACGTATTTTCTTCGGAGGAAGAGGCGTACGTCGACCACTTCACCTTGATGCCCGGATTTTGTTTCTCAAACTCTGGAATCAACGTTTTATTAAACAAATCCTTTTGGGCCTGTGCGTCCAACGTATCCGCCCCAACGTAAACACTGATGGTGACATCTCCACTTGTGCCTCCTGTGGAATTCCCCGCCCCAGATGTCCCGTCCCCACAAGCGGTAATACCGGCCACTGTCAGAACGGCCAGACCTGCCATACCCGTGACAGATGCACGCTTCCTGAACGCTCGATTCATACGCATCGTCCTGCCCCCTATGCTCGATTCTTCTCAGTCGACATGGCAGCCTCTACGGTAAGCATTTGGCGACACCCCAACCTGTTGGCGAAACATTCGACTGAACTGTGCCGCAGTACCTACGCCTACCTCCTCCGCGATGACAACCACTGGTTTGTTCGTGTGTAGCAAGAGCCGCTTCCCTTCATCGACGCGCAATTTCGTGACATATTGGTTTATCGTCAATCCGGTGACTTGCTTGAAACAGTGGCACAAATAGTGCTTATTTAAATGCACTTGCTCCGCCACGTCCTCCAGGGAAATACGATTCCGAAATTTCTGATTTAAAATGTGAAGCGTTCGTTCGATATTGGCCTCGCGTTGCCCGTTGCCACGTATGATTCGATTCCTCACTAAATCCGCTTCATGCTTGCGGATAATTCGTAAAACAAGGACCGTCAATAACGCATGCATCATATCCTGATAGCCAACTTCTCGGCGGCGGGCCTCCTGGGCAATACTGAAAAACAGGTGTTCGATTTGCCCACGTTCTTCCTCTGTCCAATGGATTATCTGTCCCCCAGACGCCCCAAATAACTGTGCGAGTTTCTTCTGTACCAATGCATCGAGTGAACCGCAAGCATCCTCCCGGAAATTGAGGATACTGCGCAAGTACGGGACGCGTTCCGACGGTTTTACGAGATGCACAATCTCCCCCCGAAACAACAACATGTCTCCCGGTTTGAGCGCGTATACTTTGTCGCCGATAATATAAGTCGCCTCACCGTGTTGAAAATAATAAATCTCATACCCACAATGCGTGTGCGGCTGCGCGATGTTCGGTGCCTTTGCTGTTTTACGATACTGCACGTATACAGTGTCCTCAGTCAGGATGCGATTCGTCAGGTAGTCTGTTTGGGACATCTTTCCTACCTCCAAGTCGGAATCCTCGCGCCAAAGTATCTCACACACCAATGGAGGGAAGCGGTAGACAGTCACCTCCAGCTTTCAAACATCTGAATAAACGATGAAGCAAACAAATGTAAGCGTTATCATTTTGCTGTTTATGTTATTCGGCCTGCCCGCGATTGTGTTGATAAATATTGCGCTATTTTGTCAGCGTATTGATGCAAATTGCTTGGAAAGAAAAGGGTGAGCAAAACCGGAGTCCATATTCTCGCGTGCGTAACCTGCGAAAAGGCCTCAAACGCTGTGTGCAACGCAAGGGGGTATACCATCTCACTTATGAAATTGCAGTAAAATAGAATTTGCTAGGAAGGTCTAGTAAAGGAGAGAGGCATATGCGAATCGTGTGCGCCGGAGATAGTTTAACCCGAGGCGTATCATTTGAAAGAGGTCGCCTGAGAATTCTGCGAGACAATTACCCAAAACTGTTGCAAGAAGCGTTTGATGAAAGAAGCGATTCTGTCGAAATTGTCAATCGCGGCGTGTTTAACGACAACTCCGATTTGCTGCTCGAGCGACTGGACAAGGATGTGTTGTCCCTTCATCCAGATGCCGTTCTCATTGAAATCGGCGGCAACGATTGCAACTTTCGCTGGGATGAGGTCGCAAAGCGGCCGGACGCAGACCATGAACCGTATGTCCCGTTGCCGCGATACATCGACAATATCACGGCACTCGTAGAGAAAATTCGATCCGCTGGCGCCACCCCTGTGGTGATGACGCTGGTTCCCCTGCACCCTGTACGTTATTACAAGCATCTCGCGGCGACGTTTGGCACAGAAATCGCACAGTGGATCGCGCTGTGTGGCGGTATTGAGTACTGGCACCGCGGCTACGATGACGCGCTGCGCAAGCGACTCTCTCAGTTAGGGGTAAATCCGATTGATGTCCGTAAACCATTCGAACAACTCGCATCAGGCGATGATTTCATTAGTTTGGATGGCATTCATCTCACCGCAGACGGTTATCGTTGGCTCACTCAGGTCGTACTGGACGGGCTATCCGCGCGCTTTGAGCAGGTTACGCTTGCCGCACGCACGTAACCGTTGTTCCAATTTCGGCCATTGGTTAGATTTGAACCGTCAATCTCTCAAATAAATCCAACCAATGGCCAATTTTCTTCCGTTTTCTCCTATCTCCCTTTCGACATTTCCCGCGCAATTTTACATTTTTCACCCTAGAGCGATGTCGCCTCGTCGGACATGATCTGATCTATTCAACGTGATACCGACGCTCATCTCCTCAACAGCCCAGCGTATCGTCGTTAGGCCGGTCCCGTTGCCGCACGATCCGTCTCTACGCGCACGTTGGCAGACACCGCCTGATTGCACGCAGACATAAATGCTTGCGCCACCGCTAAAATAATGTCCTCGTCAATTCCGACACCGCGATAATCGACACCATCATACGAAATGGTCACAGCTGCCTCTCCATTCGCACGCTCCCCTGATGATAGGGAGTGCAGTTCCATATCCGTGAACGCGATCGGTAGTTCTATCGCCTGTTTCATACATTGGATGACCGCCTCGACGGGCCCCTCCCCCGTGCCGGAGTATGTCGCTATCCTGTTTTCCAAATTGTTTCGGATAGTAGCGGAAGCTACGCGCGCTCGTTCACTGCTCGTGATGACTTGTAAGTCAATCAAGGTGTACGGCGAGATAAAACCATCCACCGTGTCATCAAGCAGATGTAATAATGCCTCGTCAGAAACGTGTTTGCTTGCATCGGCAAGCGCCTTAAATTCGCTATACACGTCATCCAACTGCGCCTCTGCCAAATCTGCACCATATTGGCGGATACGATGTTTCAACGCGTGTCGACCAGAGTGTTTTCCGAGCACAATCATACTGCGAGGAATGCCCATATTCGCCGGATCCATAATCTCGTAGGTATTTCGATTCTTGAGTAACCCGTCCTGATGGATTCCTGATTCGTGCTGAAAGGCATTTCGCCCAACAATCGGTTTATTGTGCGCCAAGGGAAAATTCATCATCCTGCTCACAAGGCGTGAAGTTTCATAAATGTGCTCCTTGTGAACCCCCGTCTGCACGCCCAATGCACCCTCACGCGTCGCAATCGCCATCACGATTTCTTCCAGTGAACAGTTACCTGTGCGTTCCCCGATACCGTTGATGGTCACTTCAACCTGCGTGGCCCCATGCTGGATAGCCGCGAGGCTGTTCGCCACCGCCAGCCCTAAGTCATTGTGACAATGCGCGCTATACGCCACCTTATCACCGCCGCGAACAAACCTTCGAACTTTCTCAAACATCGCGCCATATTCCTCTGGCAACGCATAACCCACCGTATCCGGAAGGTTGATAATGGTGGCGCCTTCGGCAATGACTGCCTCCACCATTTCGAATAAGAACTCGTCGCCAGTGCGCGTCGCGTCCATCGGTGAAAACTCAATCTTGTCGACAAACTGCTTCGCGTACGCGACCATCTCGCGCGCCATGCTCAACACTTCTTGCTGCGTCTTGCGCAATTGAAAGTCGAGGTGAATCTGCGACGAAGATACGAACAAATGCAACCGACGCCGCGGCGCGTCGGCTGTAGCGCGAATCGCACTGTCGACGTCTTCCTTCATCGCACGCGCAAATCCGGAAATCTCCGCTTCTGAAACCATCCGTGAAATTTGCTGAACTGCCGCGAACTCTCCTGGACTGGAGATGGGAAAGCCAGGTTCAATGACGTCCACCCCTAATCGCTCGAGCTGTTTGGCAATTCGGATTTTCTCGTGTGGATACAGCGACGCACCCGGTGCTTGTTCCCCATCACGCAACGTGGTATCAAAGATTGTGATTCGCTTTCCTGTCATTTGTCATCTCTCCTCCAAGTTTTGGTCTCGCGAGTAAATGCGTGATGCTTAGGAAACTGCTGCGGAACGCAAAATAGACCTGCCATCTCGCTAGAGACGACAGGCCATGGCCTTCCGCGGTACCACTCTGCTTAGCTTCGCGCACTTTACTACGCAAAACTCACTCACGTTGCCGCACTGGGCAACACCCGATAACGGAGGTCAACCGTCCAGACGTACTGCGGTGAAATCCTCTACTCGGTTCCGTCTCGAAGCTCACAGGTGAGTTCAGGGGCTCTCCTGACTGCGTCGCACCCAACCGCAGCTCTCTGCACAGAATGAACCCTTACTACTCCTGATCACGGCAATTTCTCAATTTACTTGTCGTTACCTAATCGCCAGTCGACTTGAGCCGCAGAGAGACCGATCCGCAAATGCTGTGCGTCATTTCGACGACGCAAAAAAGACCTGCCCTCTGTAAGAGACGACAGGTCTTGATAACCCTCCGCGGTACCACTCTCATTGATTCGGCTGTCATTTACGCCAAACCCACTCACGTTTCAGCCAACGGCTGAAAACCACCTGATAACGTAGGTGAATCGTCGAGGCGTACGACATTTCCGCCTCACCACTCATGAGCGAGTTCTGGACGATTGCTTGACTGCGTTGCACCAAACCGCAGCTCTCTAGACAAGCCAGCCGACCATACTACTCTCAATCCTCGCGTTTTCATCATGTTGTTAACTGAAATATTAGACGACTGTTTCAGCCATGTCAACCGCTTCTTCATTCCGAAACCGCCGTGATATTGGCCGACAAAAGTACTTTTGCAAATGACAAACCATGCATAAGATGATGATGTAATCGCTTCCAAACCTGGATAGTCTAACGCATTGGAGTGTGATGAACATGTCCACCACACCGGAGGTACCCGTGAGGTCTACGCAAAAATCACACCAGACCCGGGCACTCATCTCGATCGCGCTCGCATGGGCGTTCGACGCTATGGATTTTTCTATCCTCACGTTCGTCCTCACAGACATTATGAAAGATTACGGCGTGCCGCTCACGCTTGCTGCAGGTCTTTCTTCAGCAACGACATTTGCGCGCCTCGGCGGTGGCTTCCTAGGCGGTCTGCTCGGTGACTACTGGGGCCGCAAAGCGAGTCTTGTAGCATCTATCCTGTGGTTCACTGTATTTGAATGCCTCACCGGCTTTTCGATTGGCTTTACGCTCTTGTTCCTCGTACGGATTTTGTACGGCATTGGGATGGGGGCGATGTATGCAAGTGGCACGCCGATGTTGATGGAAATGATGCCGGCAAAATGGCGGGGACTCGCATCAGGACTCATGCAGTCAGGGTTTTCATTCGGTTATATCTTTGCCGCGCTCATTTACAGAGCTTGGTATGGAGATCTCGGCTGGCACGCGATGTTTTATATCGCCTGCATACCGGCGTTCATCGTAGCGCTGTATATCTGGGCACGAGTCCCTGAGTCAGCACGCTGGAAACAGGAGCGGGCGACAGCCACGCGCAAATCGATTCCCATACGCGATTTATTTAAGGATGGGAACACGTGGAATACCATTCATGCCGCACTGATCTCCCTCATTGCATTCGGTGTGACCTACCCTATCAACACGTTCTACGCGACTTTGCTCAAGACAAATGGACATTTCAGCGTAGCGGTCGTAGCAGATACGATTATTATTTTGAACATCGCCGGGATTATCGGCAATATTCTGGGTGGCTACTTGTCCGATTTCATTGGTCGAAAGCTGATGTTGGTTCTTTCCGCTATCGGCACACTCGCCTGCTCATTTGTCTTCCAGTCCATCTCCACAAATTGGGAGCGAGATGTATTTACATTTCTCATTGGTCTCTTTTCCATCGGCGGTGTGTGGGCAGCGATTCCAACCTATATCGCCGAACACTTCAAAACGGGCGTGCGCTCCACCGGTCAAGGCACCACTTACCATTTTGGGGCTGCGGTCGGCGGCGCAATTGTGCCCCTCATCGTCTCTAGCATCGCACCTTCTGTAGGCGGTTTGGCACACGCGATGACGTATTCGGTCGCCATTACATCCGTGCTCGTCATCGTCCTCGCCCTACTCTGGCGTGAATCAAAAGGTGCGCCGCTGGCGTAGCACGAGTCCAGTCGCGACAAGGGTATCAACATCCCCTTGTTGCTGTAACGAACATAGAATAAGAGGGGCTGTGCACGTGTGGCCAGCCCCTCTTCTCCACAAACGACCGATACGACTAAGCTTCATAAGAACGTCATGGTGAAAATGTATTCCAAAAAACATGACAACAGAAACCTTGTCAGGAATGCACTTTAACCTTTCCAGACGCTCTGTCCTGACCGCTATTGCCAGACACCTCTGCATTGCTCGCCGCATTCAACGTCTTGTTCGTCGTCTCAGGCGCGAGCGCAATACAGACAATCAACCCGCCAAAAGTGACTGCCGCGCCGACAAGCATCGTCGGTCCGATACCGAAGTTCTGTAATCCCCACGGGAACAAGTACGTACCAAAAACTGCGCCAAAGCGACTGATACAAGTGGTAATTCCAACCGCCGTTCCGCGCACTTCCGTTGGAAACAACTCATTTGGTGCCAACCACTCCATCACGTTTGGGCCACCGGAAAACAGCGCATAGACGATAAACCCAAGCAAAATGATACCGAGTGGGCCATTCGGAAATATCCCCAACAGGAGAATGCCTACCGTCATCCCTGCGAACGACAGAATAATCATCGGCCGACGGCCAAGTTTGTTCACCAAGAACAGCGCGGGAATGCATCCGACGAGGAACAGTACACTAATAATGGCTGATCCATAACCAGCGGATCCCTGGAACAAGTGATACGACGTCAACATCTCTGGTCCAAAGGTCAACATCGCAAACAACGGGGCCACAGCCGCCATATAAAACAGGCCTACATACAATGTGCGTTTTAAGTATCCGCGGGAAAATAGCTTGAGATAGCTGGTTTTACTTTCCGCGGTATCTGGCACGACGATATCATCGAGTGACGCGCTCGGCCCGTACACCTGTTTGAGCACTTTTTCTGCTTCTGCGACCCGACCCTTCTGCAACAGCCAACGCGGCGACTCGGGCGTCCCCATGCGCAAGAGCACGAGAATAATCGCAGGAACCGCACTGCTGGCCAGCATCCACCGCCATGCTTCAGGACCGATGTGCAACATGAGCTGACCGACGACGTACGCGACAGTCGAGCCCACGTAGTACGCAATCAGCGTCACGCCCAACATCGCACCGCGGTGTTTCCTTGGCGAAAACTCTGCCAACAAGGATGTGGCAATCGGGTAGTCAGCGCCGATGGAAATACCCAAGATCAACCGAATCGCAAATAACTCCCAACCCGTCTGTATAAAAAACTGGAGAAGGGAAGCAACAATCAAGAGGATGAAATCGATGGTATACATCAATTGTCGACCGACGCGGTCTGTGACGTAACCTAAAAAACCACCGATAAAAATACCAATCAGCGCAGATACGCCCACTAAGCCACTCCACGTGGCATCCAAATGCAATTGCGGCGTAATTTGCGTTAATGCGATAGCGATAATACTAAGAATATAGCCGTCGAGAAATGGACCACCGGACGAATACACAGTGAGTTTCATGTGAAAGGCGCTAAACGCTGCGTCTTCCACCACATTTTTCTTTTTTCTCTGCATTTTGGCTCCTTTCATGGTTGAATACGCAACACGGACGGTGGCCATGATTTGGTGTTAACATCCACCAATACACAGCCCTTATTCAGTTGTGTTTTGCCAGGAATACAGCAGGTTGCTTAGATTCCCAGGCTGTGGTGAAACGTGGTGAATGGAAGAACGCATTGAGGGTTTAGGCAAGGGGGTTTAAACATTTGAAGCATCTCCTTTCAGAACGCTTACGAGGTTAGCTGTCGGGTTAGGGCTGAAAGGCGCCCCACGAAAAAATCGTTTCACCCCAGAAATGGTTCCCCCGCTTCCAGAAGGAATTCAGCGTATTGGGTTCCTCGTTATGTTACCTCAACCTCAAGGAGAATACAAATCTTGGACGAGCCCAAAGGGCGCCCAATTTCCATCGGGCCGCCCAAAACGGCGTTTTATCGGGCATCGCTGCACGATGCCGCATGAAAAACGCTTGGCCTGCGCACTCGGTAAACTATACTATACTTTTGTGTTATTATATTTTCATAAAGAAAAAATTGCTAGAGGTGGTGGATGAATTGTGGATAGTCAGAGCATAACCCTGGAACATCGTCCTGCCAGGGCAAGTAACGTCATTTTAATTGTCGGCATCGTTCTTATCGCGGCCAATCTCCGCGCGGCCATTACGGGCGTCGGGCCATTGGTGGACGAGATTTGTCGCGACACGGGGCTGTCCAGCACACTGGCCGGCATGTTGACCACCTTGCCACTCCTTGCGTTTGCCATTATTTCGCCATTGGCGCCCGTGATTGCACGAAAAATTGGCATGGAATACAGCTTGGGGGCAAGCCTTCTGCTACTCACTTTCGGCATTATCGTACGCCATTTTTCTCCGAACGCGCTGCTGTTTGTCGGCATGCTGCTCGCAGGTGCGGGCATTGCGATGGGGAATGTCCTTTTACCGGGTTTAATTAAACGCGATTTTCCGACTGGAGTCGGCCTGATGACGGGTGTCTACTCCGTCTCCATGAACGTCTGGGCTGCGATTGCATCCGGGATTAGTGTGCCCGTCGCTCATATTCCAGGCGTTGGCTGGCGCGGTTCGATGCTTAGTTGGGCCGTGCTTTCCATCCTCACCTTGATCATCTGGCTGCCGCAACTGCGTAAACGCCACATCCCGCAGATCCGGCACAGCCAACTCAATCTCTGGAAATCCGGTCTGGCATGGCAGGTCACGTTTTTTATGGGGTTGCAATCGTTTGTATTCTATGTGAATGTCGCTTGGCTTCCCGATATTTTGCAAAGCAGAGGCATGAGTGCCACAGCCGCAGGGTGGATGCTGTCGCTCATGCAGTTTGTCAGCCTCCCTGCATCATTTCTCGTGCCTGTGATGGCCGGGAAGCGATCAAGTCAGCGAGGTTTGGTCATCGCTACTGTCGCGCTCTTCCTCGTCGGCTATGCAGGCCTGCTCAGTGGCCTCAACTCGCTGAACTGGCTATGGATCATCCTGATTGGTGTCGCCGGTGGGTCAAGCATCAGTCTCGCTTTGGCATTTTTCGGATTGCGCTCGCAAACGGCGGACGAAGCCGCCAAATTGTCCGGCATGGCACAATCCATCGGTTACCTTTTAGCGGCTGCCGGGCCAATTCTCATTGGCTTCCTGCACGATGCCATCGGATCCTGGACGGTGCCGTTAATCATCCTGGTCGTGGCCATTGTCCTCTTTTTCATCTGTGGGTTAGGCGCTGGCCGCAATGCGTATGTAGGCGGCAACCATCGACGCTGATGGCAAGCGAAGCACCTCCACTGAGGTGCTTCGCCATGCATTCTTCCCATTCGCGGGATTTCTGAAGCCCTTTCTGATTCCTTGCAGCGGGGTCATCCCGCCCGTGTCCTCATACCGGGCGGGATTGAAACGGTTGCCTCCACCATCATGACGTCGGCGTGTTTTCCCGCTTCGTCACGAACTGCTCGCCACGGATAATTCGATCCTGTGGATATACTCGACGCACAATCACCACAATCGCACTAGCGATGAGTGCCTTGATAAAATCGCCTGGCAAAAATGGAATGGCGCCCGCCATCAATGCCTTGCCCCAAGGGCGGATGGCCGGTGCTACATGACGCAGCCAGAGCACACCAGGAATGTAGCTCAATGCATCGCCAAAAATAAATAGTACGATGAAAATCAACCAGAACTCACTGCGCGTGCGCATCTTGATTTTGCCCACGAAAAAGCCGGTGAGCCATGCCAGGATTGGCCACGACCAGATGTATCCCGCCGTAGCGCCAAGCAAGGTACCAATGCCAGCGTGCCCGCCGATGAGCGGGAGCCCCAATACGTCCAATCCAATGACGATTAGATATGTAAGACCACCGTACCAGGGCCCTAATAGCGCCCCCGTGAGCATGATGACCAAATTCTCAATCGTCACGGGAACTGGGCCAATGGGAATCGACACAAGGCTGAGTACAGCAAACAAGGCAGCAAACAAAGCAGAAAAAACGAGTCCGCGATAACGCACACAATCTCTCCTTTACGATCTTCATTCGTTAACTTACAATCAATATAAGGTTAACAATACGTAATGTAGCACATACGTCGAGAGAGAGGGAATGTTTTTTGATACAGCCGAGGATAATTTTAGACAACGTCTGCGTGGCTCGGGTGGGACGTGCGGGTCGCCCGGTGCCTATCCTCAATCACATCTCCCTCGCTTTTGACAAGCGAGAAATCGTAGCGCTCGTGGGCCACAATGGCGCAGGCAAGACGACGCTCGTCCGCGCCATACTAGGCCTCTATCCACTGACAGAAGGATGTATCACATTTGACGGCACGCCCATCCACGAATTGCCGCCTGGGAAGATTCAGATGGTCTTTCAGCCACCCAGTGCCCAGTTAATTGGGCAGACAGTTTTTGAAGAGCTTGCGCTCACTGCGCTGCAGCGGGATCCTGCGATCACGCGCGCGCAACTCGATGCGTTTGTGCAGCACTACGCAGACATGGCACAGCTTACAGTGCCGATTGAGACGAGTGTCTACGAACTCTCTGGCGGACAGCTACAGCGCCTGTGCATCGCCCAAGCGCTCGCGTCAGACGCAAAAGTGCTGCTCTTCGACGAATCATTTGCGCCGCTGGACGCCGGGGCGCGCACCGCGTTGCGCAAGCAACTGCGCGAACTCGCCGATAGGCACGCGTTGACCATCGTGCTCATCACGCACGACATGGAAGACGTCCTCATCGCCGATAAGGTCGTCATCTTGGACAGCGGAGAAGTCCGCCTAGCCACCGACCCTCAGACTTTCTTCTACGGCGAATGCGGCGAAAACGGACAAACTCCCTTCTGTGCAGCACGGGGATTTCGGCCGCCATACGTCGTCGAAGCCGCGTTGGCCGCCAACCGTCGCTTCGGCCTGTCCATCAGACCGTTGTCAGAAGAAGAACTTGCGGAGGAACTGCTTCATGTCCATGCTCTTGTCCATTGACAACCTAACGGTCGGCACAACGCCGCGGCGGCGGCTTCGCGGACTCACCGCCTGTGTCGACAATGGTGAGTTTATCGTCGTTCTCGGCCACAATGGCGCGGGAAAGTCGACTTTGCTCGACGTCTTGGCAGGCGTGACGGCGCCCACGGAAGGCACCCTCACGTGGCAGCGCGATGACGGCGAACCGGCCCAAGTCAACAACGCATTCACAAATCGCGTCGGCTATCTCTTTCAGTCTCCGGAAACCGGACTTTTTGCTGGCACGGTCGCCGAAGAATTTGCCGTCACTTGGGGCATATCCCCTCGGCAAGTGCAAGAGCGCGCCGCAGAAGTCAAATCCCTCCTGCGCCGCGTCGGCCTGGACGCAATCGAACTGGACGACATCCCTGCCACTTGGAGTACGGGCATGCAACGGCGCATGGCCATCGCTTTGGTTCTTGCAGAGAACCCCCGAATCGTGCTCCTCGACGAGCCGTCTGCCGGACTCGACGGATCGAGCCAACAACAACTCCTACAGACGCTCCAACACATGCGTGACGAAGGGCGCACCGTCATTGTCGCAACACACGACACAGATGCATTCTTATCGCTTGCAACCCGCGCGTGGGTTCTCGCAGACGGAGCGCTCGTCTACGACGGATTGCTCTCTGACTTATACGCACAACCTGAGCGCTTGGTCGCACACCGACTCGGCCTGCCCCCGTCACTGCGCCTCCAGGTTCGCCTTGTGCGCGCAGGCCTACTCGATGCCCCCGCCGCGCGCGATGCGAGCACATTGGTTGAATCCCTGGTACCACGTCGCGGGCCAATCGACGAGGCGGCAAGCGAGACAAATCTGGCGACTGAGATAGCAGATGACACAATTACGGAGACAAATGAGCATGCTGACGCGGCGCTACCCAGTGACGCCTCAGCCTCTCTGGACCGCGGCCAGAAGTACCGTGGGCGCTTGAACATTGATAGCCGATCCCGCTGGATCACGACCTCACTGTTCACCGTCGCAATCGCGCTGGTCCACAACCCCTTAGGCATCGTACTGGGGCTTTGTGGCACCCTCGCACTGCTCGTCGCCTTTGGCGCGAAGTGGCGTCGTGTTGCGAAGTGGAGTATCGCGTGGGGCCTGTTTGCGCTGCTCACAACAGCCATTGGCGCGGCGCATTTTGGCCCACCGTTTCACCCCACCGCCCACTATGGATTTTCCTTTGTTGCCGCTGGTCACGCCCTAGTCTCCATCCTGCCATACTGGTGTTTCCTGCAGTCGGGCCAGCTTCTCGTGACGGGCACGACGGCCCTCGAGGTCCAAGCGATGCTTGAGTGGATATTACGCGTCCTGCACCTTCCTGCCCGATCCCGACACCTCGCAGGTCTGACAGGTGGCATGGTGTATCGTTTCCTGCCAGCGGTGTCACAACTCTATCACGTGCAACTTCGCGCCTATCGCGTGCGCACACTCGCCATCCGCAAACCGCGGTTTGCATCGTTGCGCCTGACACACGTACTCGCGCCACTGGTCATCCGCCTGATTCGCTATGGCGAAACGACCCACAATGCGTTAGTGGCGCGCAATCTATTCGCCCATCCGATTCCATTAGATCAGCTCTTACCTGAGAAACTGCGGCTGCGGGACTGGATTGTGGCACTCATTGGACTCGCGTTCGCGACGGCCATTGTAGGAATGCAATGGTTCGTTTAGGATTGATTCTTGAGGAAATGAAGTTATGTGGTAATATTAAGTAAGAGTGGTGAATCATGTTGTACGAGGAGGGAAGCAAAGCAATCTCTTGTAGACATGCGACTTGTAGACATGCGATGGGTATAAACAATGGGCAATGGCGCCGCATTGGTCAACATCGGCTTGGACGAGTGCGACCACGGGGACGTTCGCACTACGGTCCAGAGGTGTCCATTTCCTCCTCATTCAATCTTACAACATCGCAAATCTCTCACGCACGTGACTATTTGCATAAGGAGATTGAAGATGATAGGCAGTAAAATTAAACGTCTCCGCATTGCAAAAGGATTGACACAGCAACAATTGATTGATGGTCTGTTTGACCGGTCGTATTTGAGCAATATCGAGCGCGGTAAAATCATACCACCTGTCGAGACGCTCGCGCTGCTCGCAACGCGTTTGGAAGTTCCACTCAGCCTACTCACAGATTATATGGAAGTGATTGCAGAAGTCAGTGAGCTGCTCGATACCGTACGCAAGACAAAGGACATTCAACTGGTTCGTAAAGCATTTACGCTGTGCGTGCGTGTCGAGGCAATTGAGTCCATGATAGAATGCGTGCTGGAATGGTCCAAGATTCAACTGCCGAATTTGAATCAACACGTTGAGCTCTTAGAAGCAATCAATCACACCATCTTTTTAATGGGGACGCTGGACGAAGAGTTTCCCCAAAATGTCGATCTGCTGCTATGCAGAGCCAATACGTATTTTTACCTAGGAATGTTAGATCAGGCCATTTTGGCATACAAAGGCCTGGAACAACGCGACTTGCCCAACGAATTGCTGGGACGGATTAAAATCAGCCTCGGCAGTACCTTAATTCGGACACTCAATTACAAGGCTGCGTACGAGAAACTGCAAGAGGCGCTTGAACTAGCCGACTTGCCCGAATCGCTGCGGGCCCGTGCACACCAAGGGCTAGGTGTGTGTTGCCGATATCTTGGACAATGGTCGGCCGCGAAACAGCACTCAATGCTTGCTGGTGAGTATTTTTTGCACAAGGATTTCAATCGGTATATACACATTCAGCACGGACTTGGTATACTTTGGCTGGACAAACTTGATTTCGACAAGGCAGCCAAGTATTTCGCCGAGGCGCAGGAATATTATCGAGCGAATCACATGATGCTGCCGGAAGCTCAATTGTGTGAAGAGTTTGTTCGAGCCGAATTTTACAAGGGACGCTTTGAAGAGGCCAATGCAATTTGTAATCGCGGATTGCAATTGCTCAAAGGGCTCGACGCTGCACTGGCTGGGAAGTTCTTCTTGTGGAAGAGCAGGATTTATCAGATTCTACAAGAACCATCGCGCGAAGAAGACGCATGGCAAGCTGCAAAAGGATTACTAGGGCCGCAATTAAAGACGACCATTGACACGATGGATCCAAATATGCCAAAAGAGACAAAAAAGAACTTTTACAAAAAAATCGGGGAATAGGTACTCTGTGGAGCGTCTACCCATGGACGGCAAAACGAGGCCTATAGATTAGAGATAACCAAAGCCTAAAGACAAACAATAGAAAAATACCACCGAATGACGGAATCCCTACAGGTAAATTCCATGCATTTGGTGGTCGACCGGGGTTTGAGTCAAAGCCTTTGACTACCTTCATCATAACGCGTTTGGTTTAGTCACGCGCGTGACAGATTTCAAGTCAACCCTACGAAGCCTTACCGCAGTGTAACAACCTTCTTTGTTTAGATGGTAAACTTAGTCCCAGTCAATCGTTCACTTAGCGTCCATAGGCGTGCTGCGAAGTCGGCATTAATGGCCCATGGCCGTACGCCGCTCCCTTTTAGACTGTCAGCGGGAACGGCCTCGGCAATATCGACGTCTCCGCAGTACACGCCCCCCATACCGTTTAGCTGCGGACTCACCGCACACCAGACACTCGTCGCCGCCCCCTGCTCCGGCGTCTTGTGTCTGTCGGCCTTTGGGTCTGGCACAGGTTGCCCCTGCTCATTGGTCAGATGGCGTACATCTTCAAGTGGACTTTAAGACAAGGGGGAATTTCCGGCTAAAAACGACAAGGCCTACAACCGGATTCGGTGTAGACCTTGTGCAAAGGCATATTGAGTTGTCTAGATAAGTATGTGCGGGGAAACGCCCCACCGCCCCGATTTAGTCGGCGATACTCAAGACGATTTTCCCGATATTTTTGTTTTCCTCCATGTATCTGTGCGCATCCTGCACTTCGCGCCAGTCAAACACCGAGTCGATAACCGGAGCGATTTCACCGCGTGCGAGCGCGTCCCCCGCGAATGTTTGAAAGGCCTGGGATAATTCGATTTTGGTCGCGAGCGAGCGGGATCGGAGGGCGGTTCCAATGACCTGCAACCGGCGTGCCAACAGGGTACCCAGATTGACGTTTTGGACTTCCGTGCCCCCCATTGTCCCGATGAGCAGCAAGCGACCATCGACCGCAAGCGCCCGAATGTTGTCCTCAAAATAGGACGCTCCAATAAAATCGAGAATGATATCGGCACCCCGGCCATCTGTCTGTTCCTCGACAAATGGCACAAACGACCCGTCGTGATAATCCCAGCCTGCCGACGCGCCAAGCGACAGGCAACGCTCCAGTTTCACTGACGATCCGGCCGTGACAATCGACGTCGCCCCAGCCAACCGAATCAACTGGATGGCGGACGTGCCGACACCGCTGGCCCCGGCATGGACGAGTACCGTGTCCCCCGGTGCCAGTTTAGCAAGTGAAAACAAATTTAAATAAGCGGTCAGAAAGGCTTCTGGAATCGCGGCGCCCTGCGCGAACGTGAGGCTGTCCGGGAGCTTCATCAACATCCCTGCGGGCACGGTCACATATTGTGCGTACCCCCCGCCGGGAAGCAGCGCATAGACTCGGTCACCCACTGCGACAGAAGTCACGCCTTCGCCCACCTGCGCGACTTCCCCGGCCATCTCGAGCCCGAGAATTTCTGAGGCTCCCTTCGGCGGTGGGTAAAACCCGCGCCGCTGCAATAAGTCGGCGCGATTGAGCGCCGTGGCCCGAACGCGGACCAACACCTCGCCAGCACCTGGCACAGGGGTTTCTATTTCACCGATGTGTAGGACTTCAGGTCCCCCGAATTCGCGAATCAGAACTGCTTTCATGATACATCCTCCTGACCGTGCAAAACGTATGTATTGTTTGTAGTTTAACATCTTTTTCTAGTAAACAAAAAGGGCGGCCCTGTCCAACTTGAACAGGCGCCACCGCGTGTCAACGTGTCAACGATGTAGGCCGCACTCCGTCTTCGCAAATCCGACCCAACGGCCGCTGCGTGGGTCCTCACCCGGTTTCACAGGGCGCGTGCAGTGGACGCAACCGATGCTCGGGTATCCTTTTTCGTGAAGGGTGTTGTAGGGGACGTCGTGATCGTGAATGTAGCGCCACACGTCCTCTGCTGTCCACAAAATCAGCGGATTTACTTTCACCAAGTGAAACTTTTTATCGGCTTCAAACGCTTGAGCATGGGCGCGGGTCGAGGCCTGATCGCGGCGGATGCCCGTAATCCAACCGTCATAGGCCTGCAGATGCCGTTTCAATGGTTCCACCTTGCGGATGTTGCAGCACTGGTTCGGATCGCGCTGCCACAACTCATCCCCGTACTGTTTCGCCTGTTCCGTCAGCGTGAGCGCCGGCTCGACCCGCGTCAAATCGGTCAGTCGATAATGTTTTTTCGCGGCTTCGATGAGCGCATACGTCTCCTTGAAGAGAACGTGTGTATCTAAGTAGAATACGTTGACACGAGCGTCCATGCGCGCCAGCATATCCAGAATCACCATATCCTCCGCCCCAAAACTACAAGCGAATGTGACGCGCGGCAGTCGCTCCAATGCGACCTTTAGGATCTCCTGGGGTGCTGACGTCTCATGTTTCGTTGCGAGCGTCTGAATCGTATCCTCATCCAGCACTAAGCTATTCAAATCAGATAGCACCTCGATCTCAATAAAAATATCGGCGGCTGGACAGACGAAAGCCGCGGATTGGGCACAGCGCGCGACATCGCCACCGATGTCGGCCGTTCGAAACATAGGTATTCCGTGCCATCCGAGACTGTGCGGATCTTCAAGGCGCCCGCACATGCCTGTTGAAAAATCGTCAGCCGCCGTTACACTTGAGATAAACGAGAAGACGGCGCAGCCGCCTCGCGCTGCTTAAGGCGCTTGAATCAGCTGTTGAAGGACTTGGATATACAACTCGCCCTCTGTCGCAGCCACGCGCATGCGCAAGCTGTCTGGCGTATCGCTTGGCAGGACCGGAACGCGAGTTTGGGCGAGAATGCGGCCGTTATCATACAGTTCGTCGACCAGATGAACTGTGGCGCCCGTTTCCGTCGCACCGGATTCAAGGACGGCCGTATGAACGCGCATGCCGTACATCCCCGGTCCGCCAAACGCTGGCAAAAGACTCGGGTGGACGTTGAGAATGCGCTCCGGAAACTGCTCCAGCGTACGCTTGCCAATTCGCTTCATATAGCCGGAGAGAACGACGTAGTCCACTTGGTGCGCCTGTAGAACGCGGACAATTTCACCGTCGACCGCCTCTTCGCCGCCACAGCGCTTCGCATTCAGGCAAAAAGCGGGGATGCCCGCCTGTTTCGCGGCGCTAAGCGCACCTGCGTCCGGGTTATTACTGATGGCCACCGCCGCCTCTGCAGCCAGCCGCCCAGTGTCAATCGCGCGCAGGATGGCCTGCATGCTGGAACCATTGTACGATGCAAGAAAGCCCAGTCTCATGGTCACGGTGATTACACTCCTGTAATTGCCTCTATGATCATTTGAACTGCCTACGGTAAAATCTACAAAACAAGAAAAGTCTGCCGGGGTTTACTCAATCTTTCTGACACCACTATACCATGGGGAGTGCTGCACATGATTCAACCATCTCAACGACTCAATCAACTAGACGAAGGCGTCTTTCAGGAACTGGCGCTAGAAAAGCGGAAGCTCTTGGCCAGCGGCAAAGACGTCATTGACTTGAGCGTGGGCAGCCCGGATCTCCCCCCACCGCCACACGCCATGAAGGCGCTCGTCGACAACGCCTCTGCCGAGACTTCCTACGGGTACACGATTACCGGCCTGCCTGAGTTCAACCAAGCAGTTGCCCAGTTCTATGCCCGCTATGGCGTCGTCCTCGATGCCGAGCGAGAGGTGTTGCAGCTGCAAGGTTCGCAGGATGGCCTCGCCCACCTCGCCCTGGCGCTGGTGAACCCCGGCGATACGGTGCTGTTGCCAGACCCGGGTTACCCGATTTACGAAGGCAGCGTCCGCTTGAGTGGCGGTATCCCATACCCCATCCCAATCGATGCAGAGACGCTCCATCCGAATTTCGATCTCGTCCCGAAAGACGTCCTCGAACGCGCCAAGCTCATGATTCTCAACTACCCAAGCAACCCGACAGCAGCTATCGCCACTGTCGAGATGTTTGAACAGATCATCTCTGTCGCGCGGCAGTACGACATCTTCATCGCCCACGATTTCGCGTACTCCGAATTGATTTTCGACAATCAGCCGGCAATCAGCATCCTGTCCCTGCCGGGTGCGAAGGAAGTCGCAGTCGAGTTCAATTCGCTCTCCAAGACGTTCAACATGGCTGGCTGCCGAATCGGTTACTTGGTCGGAAACGCCGAAGTCATCGGCCACTTGCGCAAACTGAAGTCACATATCGACTTTGGTATCTTCCTGCCCATTCAGCGCGCCGCCATCGCGGCCTTGACCACAGAGTGGGACGGTCTCGCCCCGCAGCGCGCCGAATACATGCGGCGGCGTGATGCGCTATGTTCCGCGCTGTCGCGCCATGGCTGGCAGATCCGCAAGCCATCTGCCACGATGTTCGTTTGGGCGCAAACACCAGGCGGTCAGACGTCCTATTCGTTCGCACTCGACCTCATTCGCCACGCGGGCGTCGCCGTCACCCCTGGCTCGGCCTTCGGCCCCAATGGGGAACACCACATCCGCATGGCCATCGTACACGCTCCAGAGGTCCTCGAGGAAGCGGCGGATCGAATCGGGGCATACCTAGCCATCCACGCGTGAGATAAGGCTCGTAGCCTACTGTGGCCTGCAGGCCTGCACCCCTCACGACAGCCACAACGCCTCTTCAAAACGCACAATAGGGCCCGCAGATGGGCCCTATCGCTTGGATATCCAGTAAACTCCCTGATTCACACCCGCGGATGTGAAATTTTTACGCAGCAGTGCGGCGACGACCGTCATTCGGCAGGAAGAAGCTCAAAATGCTTCCGAGCACCGGCAGGAACATCAAGATGTAAAAGACGACATTGAGTCCCACGGCGTCCGACAACGCGCCGAAAAACGTCGCGCCAATACCGCCTGCACCCACGCCGAAACCGATGGTCAAACCGGAAGCCAAACTGACGTTGCGCGGCAACAGGTACTGGCAGTACACGACGGTCACGGCGAACGACGAGAGGATGAAAAAGCCAAACGGAATCAGGATGATGAGCGCCAATGCGCCATGCAAAAACGGCAAGAAGAGCGCAAACGGCACAGAGCACAACATCGAGTACAGCAAAATCCGTTGCTTTGGCATTCTGTCCGCCAGCATACCGCCAATAAACGTGCCAATGGCGCCGGCCGCCAAGAAGATAAATGTGAAGGAATCGGCGAGACTGTAGCTCATGCCAAATTGCTGCCGGTAGTAGAATGGCAGGAACACGGCGATGCCGATTTGGCACCAAGACCTGAGGATGACAATGACGACCAGAAGCGTAACGGCCCCGATTTGATTGTCGCCCTCAGCCTCTCGCATACGTTTGCTATTGCTTTGCAAGCTGTCCCGGTACCACGGGTAAATTCGCCCAGTGAGCAACAAGCCGCACGCGACGGCGATAAAAAACCAGAGGAGGCCATGGACGCCCATCGCGAGCAAAAATAACGGCATCATCAGCTGGCCTAACGCCTGACCGCTGTTGCCGCCCACCTGGAAAATTGCCTGCGCTAAGCCTCGGGCGTTGCCTGACGCCAACTGCGTGCCGCGTGATGCCTCCGGGTGGAAGGCGCCGGATCCGAGGCCGCTGATGGAAATGAGAATCAACAGACAGGCGAAGTTTGGCGCAAAGCCCGTGAGCGTGAGACACAAGGTAGATAAGAATAGGCCTAGCGGAAGCAGCCAGGCACGTGGGTATTTATCCGTCAATGCGCCAAAAAGTGGTTGCGATATAGATGATGTCAAATAAGAGCATAGAACGACAAGACTGGTCTGCGTGTAATTCAAGTGATATGTACTCATGTACAACGGGGACAACGCCGGTACGACGCCAGTTGTCACCAAGTCGTTGAGCAAGTGGGATCCGCTTAAACTCCAGACCACACCCCGCTTGATGCCACTGGCCGCGCGTTCGATACTACCTTCTGCCATGCCATTTCACCCTCTCGATGAACCAAAACAATTTTAAGTTACGCCTCCCGAATGATATCATACGAACGTTGTTTTCTTCATTCTTAGGAGGTTCATGACATGCAAGGACTACAATACGGCTTACAAGATAGGCCCAAGGGGGCGGCACTGCTGCTCTCATCGATTCAATGGTTTGTCTTTTCGCTGGCCAACGTCATCACCGTCCCCATTGTCCTTGGGCACGCGTTTGGGCTGTCCGCCCATGATATCGCCATGTACACAGAGCGATCATTTTTCGTCTGCGGCGTCGTCAGCCTGCTGCAAACGCTGATCGGCCATCGCTACGCGATTATCGAAGGGCCTGCCGGCATGTGGTGGGGCGTCTTCCTCATCCTCATCCAAATGACCAAACAACAACACGAATCGCTGGCAAATCTACTGCAGGAATTGGAGTTCGGCCTGATTATCGCCGGCATTGTCTTCATCATCCTCGGCGCTACCGGTCTCCTGAAGTGGATTCGCAAACTATTCACACCGGTGGTCACGGGAACGTTTCTGATTTTGCTCGCATTGCAAGTATCGAGTTCGCTCGTCGAGGGCGTACTCGGCATCGGCTTTCGCAACCGCTCCACCGTATCTCCTGAAATCATCCTATTGTCCGTTCTCTTGATGGTGCTGACGCTGCTGCTCATGTTTAAAGGACGTGGCATCATCCAGTCCATCGCTGTACTCATCGGGCTCATCATCGGCTGGATACTCTATGCGGCCTTGGGCTTGGTCGATCCGCCCCAGACCCACGCAGCCGTCTTCGCCCTGCCGTCCTTGTTTCCATTCGGCCCACCGAAGATTCACCTTGGCGTCACGATAACCTGTGTGATTACGGCCATCATCCTGCTCTCGAACCTGATTGCGAGCGTCCAGGCGTTTGCAGGTGCAGCTGAGGACACCCCATCCAATGGCGCCTACACGCGTGGCACTTTGCTCACTGGCGTAGGCACAGGGCTTAGCGGCATCTTTGGCGTCGCCGGCGTCGTCCCGCTGACGGCAGCGGCCAGCCTTGTCGCACTGACCGGCATCGCCTCTCGCCTGCCGTTCATTATCGCCTCCGCAGCTGTGGCAATTCTCGGGTTCTTTCCGTTTATCGGCCAGTGGGTCGCGACGTTGCCTTCCCCGGTCGGATACGCCATTTTGTTCACGGTATTCGCCCAACTGCTCGGATTCGGCTTGCGGGATTACAAGCGCCTGGCGCTTGATCAGCGAGACGTCTTCGTCATCTCCCTGGCGGTCCTGACAGGTGTCGGCATCTACTTCATCCCGTCCACGGCTTGGTCCGGCGTTCCGCCAGTACTCAGCTACTTGTTAGACAACGGCCTCATCGTCGGCGTCATTCTCGTCCTCATTTTCGAACATCTCATCTTTCGCCGCAAACAGGATGCCCGTTAAACGGGCACCCTGGTCACGGCCACGGCGACTGGGTCATATCCTATCCCATCTCCTGCAACCAACCTTTTCGCAGCATGTATTTCTCCGCGATGTCGCGCCTGCGCAAGGTGTCTGGGAAATGCCCCCTGCTACCCAATCGCGTTTGCAAATACTCAATCGCCTCCACATAGTCACCGATAATCAACTGTTGCAACGGCTTGCCCGCCGACGCGCGGTGCAGATGCGGCCGGTACTCATTGGTCTTCACGACGTCCACCGCATGGACCGCTTGCACGCGAAGACCCGCAAGTACCGCCTTCACTTCAGCGAGTGGTGGAACCATGAGCGCGTCCGCGCCAATCGTGCGAACGGCATCGCCGCGGATGGCGTGCGGGACGGCTGTCAGCGAGGACACGCCTAAATCGCCGCGGCCCAAAGCCAGGTTGAGGAAGCGTTTTACGATAGAGGGCGGATCCGTCTGACGCGCCTTCGGCAAGATATCATCGAGCCGATTGAGTGCGACGTCGACACCTGTATCCAGCGCATCCAGAAATGGCAAGATGTCTCCCTGCTGCAAGGCAATATCGGCATCCGTGATGAAATATTTGTCGGCGTCAACCCGCAAACATCCCATCGCTCGACCCACATCGTGCCCCACCCGATGGCGATGATAATCTACGAATACGTTTTGCATCCCCTCATACGCCTTGGCAATCGACTCGTCGACACCGTTGCAGATCAACTGAATGCAATCGACGTTCGAGGCCCCCAGTGTGCCCACAAGCTGCGGCAAATGTCGTTCCCCCTGAGTCGGAATGACACTGGCGACACGCACACGAGTCGGCGCGATGGCAGTAGCCGCCAACCAGCCACCTAACTCGCGTCGCCGCCCCAAGTCGGTGAACCCTGCCCGAATCCCCCGTTCGCGAATGATGACCGCCATCCCCTCGAGACAATCACCGAGAATCAGTTCGCGATACGCCTTCAAGTGCGCAGCGTTGCGCACGCGATTCAATTTCCCCACATGCACGCGGCCTGCCAACTCAACTTTGAGCCCTGGCGTGCACATGGCCCGCGCTTGTGCGACGGGCGGCACACAAAAGGCCATCGGCCCCAACGTCTCGATGGCTTTCCTCGACAATGCGTGGGGTACCGCCGTCAAACTGGCTGCACGCAGGTCTGCTCGGTTGGCGAAGATATTTAAGGCGTGCTTGGCCACAGCGGTCTGATGGTGGAATTGTTTCGTGTGAGGGAAAGGGTAGCGGTTGAGGGCGAGATCGACACCGCGTTCCACCGCGCGAACAAACGGCTCCAACTGCGCCAGTGGAATCAGCATATCGGCATCCAGGACGAGCACAATATCCCCTCGAGCCAGACCGATGCCAATCGCGCGTCCGACATCGGGCCCAAGCTGATGTGTAAAACGAACGACCCGCGCCCCGGCGGCCTTGGCGATACGCGCCGTGCCGTCGCGACAGCCATTCGCCACGACGATAACCTCCGGTTTGCGATTCCATTGCAATAAACGCCGCACCAACGGGCCAATAGTTCGAGCCTCGTTGTGTGCGGCGATAACCACACTCAAACGACGGTGCTTCATATACGGCCCCCCTGCTCGTCTGTGCGCTACAAGTGCTGCTCTCATGCTATGTGCACAAAGGGGCCGCGGTTTGGACAACCGCCTACCGACAGATTAGAAATGCGCGCCCACGCCAGCCATGATGGCGACAACGACGCCAATGACGATACAATACCAACCAAACGGACGCAGCGCCCGGACTTCCGACGTGCGGAAGTAGCGCATCAAAAACGCAGTCGCCAAGATTGCCACAATACCGGCAATCAATCCGCCCAAGAGTCCATCGTGAATCATTTGCGGGCTGCCCGCGTGCATTAGCTTCGGCACCTCAAGCACTGCCGCGCCAAGAATCACAGGCGTCGCCAGCAAAAAGCTGAAACGCGCCGAATCCTCATACGACATCCCACTGGAAAGCCCCGCCGTCATCGTGATACCAGACCTCGAGAAACCTGGAATCAAAGCGAACGTCTGCACGATCCCGATAATCAGGGCACGTCCATATGACAAGTCACTCAGTTCTTTCGTCGCGCGTCGCCGGCGGCGCATCGCGTCTGCCGCAAACAGCACAAATCCGTTGACAATCAGAAAAATGGATGCCGACAATGCCGACGGGAATAACTCCTGCAATTTTGTCTCAAACAGCTTACCGATAATCGCCGCAGGAATCGTCGCTACGATAATCAGCAACAACTGTCGGCGCTCATTCCGACGATTTCGGATGAAGAGGCTGGCAATCAGCCGGATCCAATCTTTAATAAAGTAGAGCAGTAACGCAATGCCTGTCCCCAAGTGAAGCATCACGACAAACGGAAGAAAGACATCCGATTCCGAAAACTGCTTCCAGTTGAACACGTACGGCAAAATGACGGCGTGTCCCACACTACTGATAGGAAACAGTTCTGTGATGCCTTGCATAATCGCGTACACGATGACCTGCAAAATATGCATGCAATGGCCTTCCTTTCATCCTGGCTCCAAGAGCAACCTATTTATCAAGGTAAAAACCCTCCCTCATTGTAACGGATGAGCGCAGGTTGGCAATTGTGTTTTTAGATTTTCAAAGGGAGTTTGCTAAACTATGAAGGTAATCCATGGCCAGGGAGGCATTTCGGTGACAAAAGCACAGACCTTTTTACAACAACTCATGGCACACCGTTCCGTACTTCCAGACGTAGTCGCGACGATGAAGGACAAGGACCTCACCTTCCGCCCGTGGGATGGCGCGATGACGACAGCCGATCTCGTCTGGCACATCCTCTCGGTCAGCCACGGCATGGCCTCAGCCGCCGCCACCGGCCAATTTGAACGAATCACCGACAAGCCAGACTTGGCGACTATCGAAGATGTGCAACGTGTCATCCGCGAACGCACAGACGAATTGCGCGGCCTTATCGACTCTATCACCGACGAGCAACTCGACGCGACAATCGAACTATTCGGCAACCAGGTTCCTGCCAGCGCCGCTTTGCAATTGCTCAAAGATCACGAAATCCACCACAAGGGCCAACTGTTCGTCTACGCCCGCATATGTGGCGCAGAACAACTGCCGATGTTCATCAAACGCTAACCAGCCACGACTCAGCACGACTGTAAACCCGTGGGCCACCGTGTCGAATCCCCATCGGATCTCCACACAGTGGCCCACTCTACGTTTTGTTGCGCTCATTGCACTACAGATGGCGCGTGCCTATCTGAACGTGGCTAGCGTGTGGGCTGCACCGCCGTTGCTGCGGTTGTCTGGGCAGCAAACCGGAGGCCTCGCCCCTCGCCCGCCTGGCCCGCCTGGCCTGCCTGGCCGCATAGTGCACGTTTTCTGCCTTATTTGTGACATTGCAGCGGATTCGGAGTATTTAGGGCATGAAATTTACCTTATGCCCGGTAAATCTGCGGAAATTGGGGCCCAAGGCAGCGAATAGGGTATTTTTTCGACCTTATCCCGCGGCTTTTCAGTTGATATGTCTTATTAGGACATGCAGGCGGGTGGCAGTGGGCGCGCGTGTGGCTTCGGAGACTGTCTGGGTCACAAACCGGAGGCCTCACCCCCGACCCGGCAGCATAATGCACGTTTTCTACCCTATTTGTGACAGTCCAGCAGATTCACGGCATTTAGTGCACGATTTCTGCCTTATGCCCGTAAAATCACCGGAAATCACAGCCCAAGGTGCCGAATAGGGTATTTTCCCAACCTTATCCGGCGGCTTTTCAGTTAATCCGTCTTATTAAGACATCCCGCCAGCTGCCATCAGACCAGCCAAGTACCTTCCCAGCCCCACCCCCCTCAACACAAAAAGAGCCCCAAGGTCCCGCTTCTCAGCGTTCCCCTCAGGGCCCTTCTCTTCTCTCTCGCCTGGCAACGTCCTACTTTCCCAGGAGGTCTCCCTCCAAGTATCCTCGG
>NZ_CP080467.1:0-12500 GCF_022674245.1 Alicyclobacillus acidoterrestris | reverse complement strand
CATTGTGGCATTCGCAGTTTGACTGAGCTTGGTAACCCTCGCGGGCCCCGCACCCAATCAGTGCTCTACCTCCACAACTCATTCCCTGACGCTAGCCCTAAAGCTATTTCGGGGAGAACCAGCTATCTCCGGGTTCGATTGGAATTTCTCCCCTACCCCCAGTTCATCCCCTGGCTTTTCAACGCCAGTGGGTTCGGGCCTCCATGCGGTGTTACCCGCACTTCACCCTGACCAGGGGTAGATCACCCGGTTTCGGGTCGATGACGACAAACTTATCCGCCCTATTCAGACTCGCTTTCGCTTCGGCACCGGCTCCTTCGCCTTCACCTTGCTTGCCATCATCACTCGCCGGTTCATTCTACAAAAGGCACGCCGTCACATCTCTTGAATGCTCCGACTGCTTGTAAGCACACGGTTTCAGGTTCTATTTCACTCCGCTCCCGCGGTTCTTTTCACCTTTCCCTCACGGTACTATCCGCTATCGGTCGCCAAGGAGTATTTAGCCTTAGGAGGTGGTCCTCCCAGATTCCCACGGGATTCCTCGTGTCCCGCAGTACTTGGGGTCTGTTGCACATTCCACATTCCGTTTCGGATACCGGGCTCTCACCGTCTATGGCCGGCCTTCCCATGCCGTTCTCCTACGGATTGCTTCCTGCTGGCTCCCTGCAGGTTGCCGCCAACAGCCCCTCGACCCCGAATGCGCATCGACTGCAGTCTGTACCACGCATCCGGTTTAGGCTTCTCCGCTTTCGCTCGCCGCTACTGACGGAATCGCATTCGCTTTCTCTTCCTCGAGGTACTTAGATGTTTCAGTTCCCTCGGTTGCCCCCGTACACCTATGGATTCAGTGTACGGTACTAGCGCTTCACACTAGCAGGTTTCCCCATTCGGACATCCACGGCTCAATGCTCGCTTACAGCTCCCCGTGGCATTTCGGTGTTCGCCCCGTCCTTCTTCGGCTCTTGGCGCCTAGGCATCCTCCGTGCGCTCTTCCTAACTTCACCGTTTCGACTCCATGACTGACTTACACCAGTCACTTCATCCAGTTATCCGGCTATTGTTACCTGTTACTCGCATTTCGGTTACCGGTTTACTATTTCGAGGTTGTTCCATATTCAGTTGCCAAGGTACATGCGCCTTCCAATCTGCTTCGGATTCCTGCGTCACTCAGCCAACCACTCCCTCACGTACATTTGTACGCTCAGTCCGTCGTTGTCCTCGTTCCTTGGACTCCTTGCACCTTGAAACGCGCCTTGAGTTTACCTTGTCTCATATGAGACGTTGGCTCCCTCAAAACCAAACACACAACACCTAAAAGCCTTGTTTCTCCGTAGAAAGGAGGTGATCCAGCCGCACCTTCCGATACGGCTACCTTGTTACGACTTCACCCCAATCATCAACCCCACCTTCGGCGGCTGGCTCCATAACGGTTACCTCACCGACTTCGGGTGTTGCCGACTCTCGTGGTGTGACGGGCGGTGTGTACAAGGCCCGGGAACGGATTCACCGCGGCATGCTGATCCGCGATTACTAGCAATTCCGGCTTCATGCAGGCGAGTTGCAGCCTGCAATCCGAACTACGAACGGCTTTTTAGGTTTTGCTCCACCTCGCGGCTTCGCTTCCCGTTGTACCGCCCATTGTAGCACGTGTGTAGCCCAGGACATAAAGGGCATGATGATTTGACGTCATCCCCGCCTTCCTCCGACTTACGCCGGCAGTCACCTGTGAGTCCCCACCTCTACGTGCTGGTAACACAGATCAAGGGTTGCGCTCGTTGCGGGACTTAACCCAACATCTCACGACACGAGCTGACGACAACCATGCACCACCTGTCTCCTCTGCCCCGAAGGGAAGGTACATCTCTGCACCGGTCAGAGGGATGTCAAGCCCTGGTAAGGTTCTTCGCGTTGCTTCGAATTAAACCACATGCTCCACTGCTTGTGCGGGCCCCCGTCAATTCCTTTGAGTTTCAGTCTTGCGACCGTACTCCCCAGGCGGAGTGCTTATTGGGTTTCCTTCGGCACTGGGGTGTGTCCCCCCAACACCTAGCACTCATCGTTTACGGCGTGGACTACCAGGGTATCTAATCCTGTTTGCTCCCCACGCTTTCGTGCCTCAGCGTCAGTCACTGTCCAGCAAGGCGCCTTCGCCACTGGTATTCCTCCACATATCTACGCATTTCACCGCTACACGTGGAATTCCCCTTGCCTCTCCAGCACTCAAGTCATGCAGTTTCCAAAGCAATCCCAAGGTTGAGCCTTGGACTTTCACTTCAGACTTACACAACCGCCTACGCACGCTTTACGCCCAGTGATTCCGGACAACGCTTGCCCCCTACGTATTACCGCGGCTGCTGGCACGTAGTTAGCCGGGGCTTCCTCACTCGGTACCGTCTCACAAGGAGCTTTCCACTCTCCTTGTCGCTCTCCCCGAGCAACAGAGCTTTACAACCCGAAGGCCTTCTTCGCTCACGCGGCGTTGCTCCGTCAGGCTTGCGCCCATTGCGGAAGATTCCCTACTGCTGCCTCCCGTAGGAGTCTGGGCCGTGTCTCAGTCCCAGTGTGGCCGGTCACCCTCTCAGGTCGGCTACGCATCGTCGCCTTGGTGAGCCGTTACCTCACCAACTAGCTAATGCGCCGCGGGCTCCTCTCTCAGCGATGCAGTTGCATCTTTCAACACAAGTAGATGCCTACCCGTGTATTATCCGGCATTAGCACCCGTTTCCGAGTGTTATTCCAGTCTGAAAGGCAGATTGCCCACGTGTTACTCACCCGTCCGCCGCTAGCCCCGAAGGGCTCGCTCGACTTGCATGTATTAGGCACGCCGCCAGCGTTCGTCCTGAGCCAGGATCAAACTCTCAAAAAATGGCGTTGTTACATATGTTTCAATCGTCGCTGTGACCAAAGGTCACGTCGACCGAAACTTTTAGGCGTGTGTGTTCAGTTTTCAAGGAACCAAACCTGCTGTGAAAGCCCCACTGAAGCTGATTCAACGAGGAACCAGATGAAGTGATTCTTTCAAGCAAGCACCGCTTCTGTCGAAGCAGCCTAAGTATTATATCACGAACTGACGTTCGTTGTCAACAGTGAGTATTTCATTCCGTTCAAGTTCTTATGAGCTATGAAAGAAACGATTTTACCCACTGCCGCGACATACTCGCGACATACTATAGTACACTTTCAAAAAACATTGCCGCCAAAGCGACGTCGATTAGATTATCACGTCTATATCAATCTGTCAACTAGTGTTGTCGAGATGATCGGTGGATCGGGATCGGATTGAACGGAAATAAGGAGGCATGAATCCTATGGCAACCATCGCAAGAACACCAACGCCACCCTACTATGCAGTCATTTTTACGTCAGAGCGGTCCGACGTGAGTGACGGTTATGCGGATATGGCGAAAGACATGATGGAACTTGTGCAAGGGCAACCTGGTTTCCTCGGCGTGGAGAGTGCTCCGGGCATTACCATATCGTACTGGCGGGACTTAGCGTCCATCCGCCAATGGAAGGAGAACGAGCGTCATCAGCTCGCTCAAGCAAATGGCAAGGCGGTCTGGTACGATGCGTATCAAACGAGAATCTGCAAAGTAGAACGCGATTATGGGTTTCATCGCGAGACCTAATTAGGCACGCGCATCCCCCGCCAAACGCAAAAACAGCCACTGGGAAAATACCCATGGCTGTTTTTGTGACTTTGGGGCGCATCGTGCATCGCCCGATTCGCGGTGAACCGACCGGTGACGTTAGTCCCGAACAATCCGATCCACGACGATGTAACATAGTCCTACAAATGTAGCAAACGCGAGGAACATCGCGGCAGTGTGAATGAGAAACTGCCATAAGACGTTAGTCATCATAGACGATATCCTCCTTTGCTTTAAGCGTACCAGAAAAGTAGATTACTCTTCCACTGTCTCCTCGTCTTCAGAAGCCATCACGCGACTGACGGTGGCGACTTCATCGCCCTCCGCGACATTGATCAGTCGCACCCCTTGCGTGTTGCGGCTCTGCGTCGAGATGTCCTTGACGTGGATGCGAATTGCGACGCCACTTTGCGTGATAATCATCAAATCGTCTTCCGGCGTCACCATGCGCATTTCAATGACGTTGCCGTTCTTCGGCGTGCAGTGCATCGTCTTGATGCCTTTGCCACCGCGCATCTGGCCCCGGTATTCCGTGACCGGCGTGCGCTTGCCGTACCCGTTGGCGGTGACGACGAGAACGTCGTGATCATCTTCCGCGACATCCATCGCGATAACCGCGTCGTCGGCGTTCAAGCTGATACCCTTCACGCCCGTCGCCCCGCGACCCATCGCGCGCACATCCTTCTCGTTGAAGCGAATGGCCAGCCCAAGGCGCGTGACCATCATGATGTTCTTCTGCCCATCGGTCAGTTTGACCGCAATGACGTCGTCGTCATCGCGCAGGTTAATGGCGATAAGACCGTTCTTGCGAATATTCGAGTACTCGCTCAGGGCCGTTTTCTTCACAATGCCGTGGCGCGTTGCGAAGAACAGGTTGATGCCGGAGATCTCGTCGGGATCGAGCGATTGAACCGGGATCACCGCCGTGATTTTCTCGTCCTGCTCGATGTTGAGCAAGTTGATAATCGGAATCCCCCGCGCCTGGCGACTGAATTCAGGCACCTCGTAACCCTTGATAGCATACATCCTGCCGCGGTTCGTAAAGAACAGGAGGTAATCGTGCGTCGAGGTCACATGGAGCTGCTCCATAAAGTCCTCGTCGCGCGTCCCCATCAGCGACATGCCGCGACCGCCGCGCCGCTGACTGTGGTACGTCGAGAGCGGGATGCGCTTGATATAGCCGCGGTGCGTCACTGCAATGACGACGTCGTGCATCGGAATCAAGTCCTCGTCGCTGATCTCGCCCTCAGCCGCACTGATCTTCGTCCGCCGCTCGTCGCCAAACTTATTGGCGATTTCGAGCAATTCCTCGCGAATGACGCCAAGCAATTTCTGCTCGTCAGCGAGAATCGATCGCAATTCCGCGATGCGCGCCTGCAACTCCGCGTACTCCGCTTCAATCTTCTCGCGTTCCAAACCGGTCAACCGCTGCAGACGCATGTCGAGAATCGCTTGCGCTTGCTCTTCCGACAGGGAGAAGCGCGTCATGAGACCTTCTCTTGCGATCTCTGCCGTCTGCGAAGCCCGGATGAGGTTAATCACTTCATCGAGGTTGTCGAGCGCGATGCGCAAGCCCTCCAAAATGTGTGCGCGGGCTTCCGCCTTGTTCAAATCGTACTGCGTACGACGGCGAACGACTTCTCGTTGGTGATTTAAATAGTGAACCAGCGTCTGCTTGAGCGTCAGCACCTTTGGCTCGCCATTGACCAGGGCCAAATTGATGACGCCAAAGCTCGTCTGCAGACTGGTATGTTTGAACAGGTTGTTCAGCACCACCTGCGGGCGGACGTCGCGGCGAAGTTCCACGACGACGCGCATCCCGTTTCTGTCCGACTCGTCGCGCAAATCGGTGATGCCGTCGATTTTCTTATCCCGAGCCAATTCCGCAATCTTTTCGACGATACGCGCCTTATTCTGCTGATACGGCAACTGTGTGATGACAATTCTCGTCTTGCCGCCAGACATCTCCTCAAAGTGCGTGACCGCGCGGACCGGAATCGAGCCGCGGCCCGTCTCATAAGCCTTGCGGATGCCTTCCCGACCCAAAATGATGCCGCCTGTCGGGAAATCAGGACCCTTAATCGACTTCATCAACTCTTCGATCGTCACATCTGGATTGTCAATCAACTTGATGACGCCGTCGATGACTTCACGCAGATTGTGCGGCGGAATATTGGTCGCCATACCAACGGCGATACCGGATGATCCATTGACCAGCAAGTTTGGATAGCGAGCTGGCAAAACCGTCGGTTCCTGCTCCGTCTCATCGTAGTTCGGCATGAAGTCGACGGTCTCTTTGTTGATATCGCGGAGCAATTCGAGGGCGATAGCAGACATGCGAGACTCTGTATAACGCATCGCCGCTGCGGAGTCGCCATCAATCGATCCAAAGTTCCCGTGACCGTCGACAAGCGGGTAACGAGTCGAGAAGTCCTGAGCCAACCGGACCAAGGCGTCATAGACCGACGAATCGCCGTGCGGGTGGAATTTACCGAGCACGTCGCCGACGATACGGGCGGATTTCTTATACGGTTTATCTGGTGTCATGCCGGAGTCGTACATCGCGTACAAGACTCGGCGGTGTACAGGTTTTAATCCATCGCGAACGTCTGGAATCGCGCGAGCGACAATGACGCTCATCGCGTAATCCATAAACGAATTTCGCAACTCTTGGCTAATATCAACCGGCAGTACACTGCGGTTCTCTTCGTCTGCCAAACAGATTCCTCCTCGAGTCGATTAGATGTCCAGATTGCGGACATAACGCGCGTGTTCCGCGATGAAATCGCGGCGCGGTTCCACTTTATCCCCCATCAGCGTGCTGAAGATCATATCCGCATCCATGGCGTCTTCCATCGTCACTTGCAGCAAGGTCCGAGATTCCGGATCCATCGTGGTCTCCCACAACTGCTCCGGATTCATCTCACCGAGACCTTTGTACCGTTGGATGCCGACACCCTGACGGCCAGTCTCCTGCAAAATGGCTTCGAGTTGCGCGTCAGAATACGCATAGCGGACCGTTTTCCCCTTTGAGATCTTGTAAAGCGGGGGCTGCGCGATATACACGTAACCCGCATCAATCAACGGCCGCATAAAGCGATAGAACAAGGTCAATAGCAGAATGCGGATGTGGCTGCCGTCGTGATCGGCATCCGTCATAATGACCACCTTGTGGTAACGCGCCTTCGAGAGATCGAATTCGTCGCCAATACCGGTGCCCGCAGCTGTGATGATCGCGCGGATTTCCTCGTTGGACAAGATTTTGTCCAGCCGGGCCTTCTCCACATTGATGATTTTTCCGCGCAGCGGAAGAATGGCTTGCGTCTGTGGATCCCGCCCCATCTTCGCCGATCCGCCTGCGGAGTCACCCTCCACCAGATAGATTTCCGATCGCTCTGGATCCTTCGACACACAGTCGGTCAACTTACCTGGCAGACTGCTGACTTCCAGTGCACTTTTGCGCCGTGTCAACTCGCGAGCCTTGCGCGCCGCTTCCCGCGCGCGTGCCGCGGTGACACACTTGTCGATAATTTTGCGCGCAACCGATGGATTCTCGTCGAGGAATGTCTGCAGCTTGTCGCCAAAGAGACTCTCGACGATACCGCGAACCTCACTGTTGCCAAGCTTGGTCTTGGTCTGTCCTTCAAATTGCGGCTCTGGAACTTTCACGCTGACGACAGCGACAATCCCCTCGCGGACATCGTCCCCTGTCAGGTTGCTCTCGCTCCCCTTAATCAGGTTGTTCTTTCGGCCGTAATCGTTAATCACGCGAGTCAGCGCGCTCTTGAAGCCAGATTCGTGCGTCCCGCCTTCACCTGTGTTGATGTTGTTGGCGAACGAGTAAATCGTCGAAGCATAGCCGTCGTTGTACTGCAGGGCCACTTCGATGGTGACATCGTCCTTGACGCCCTCGACAAACACCGGGTCTGGATGCAGGACATCTTTGGATTTATTTAAATAGCTGACGAATTCCTTGACGCCGCCCTCGTAGTGAAATTCCTGCGTCTTGCCACCTTCGCGCTGATCTTCCAGCACAATCGCCAATCCCGCGTTGAGAAAGGCCAACTCGCGAAGGCGATGCTGCAGCGTTTCAATCTGAAACACCGTCGTCTCTGTAAAAATCTCCGGATCCGGCAGGAACGTAACACTCGTACCGTGCTTGTCGGTATCTCCAACCACTTTCAAATCGTACTTGGGAACGCCGCGTTCGTACTCTTGCACGTATACGTGCCCGTCGCGCCAAACTTCCACTTTGAGCCACGAAGACAACGCATTGACGACCGATGCGCCGACGCCATGAAGCCCGCCAGACACCTTGTAGCCGCTGCCGCCAAATTTACCGCCTGCATGAAGCACGGTCAGTGCCGTTTCGACGGCCGGCCGACCGGTCTTTGGGTGAATCCCCACAGGAAACCCGGCGCCGTTGTCAATGACTGTGACACTGTTGTCCTCGTGAACTTGCACAATAATGCGCGTACAACGGCCAGCGAGCGCCTCGTCCACCGCATTATCGACAATTTCCCACACGAGGTGGTGAAGTCCCTTTACACTCGTGGAGCCAATATACATGCCCGGACGCTTGCGAACAGCCTGCAAGCCCTCCAGGACTTCTATCTGAGACTCATCATAAACTTGTTCCGTACGTGTATCCGCCAACTAGTTTCCCTCCACATTCGCACCAGAAGGTCGGTCAGTGCAAACCAACCGACGCGCTGGTACGATGTCACGTTCCACTGCTGTATAGGCTTCAGAATCACCCAGTTTACGCCGTTTCAGACGTTTCACTCCGTTATTATACCAGAAGCCACCTGAAACAGGCGGGCATCTGAAGTCAGCTCGTGTTCCAGGTGAAATAGGCTGGTCGTCGTGATGATGGTTTGCACTTTGCGACTCATCGACAACACCAGATTGCGCTGACGCGTATCGTCAAGTTCCGACAACACATCGTCCAGCAAGAGTACTGGATACTCGCCTATTTCCCTGTAAATAAAGTCGATCTCGGCAAGCCGCAAGGATAACGCGATAGTCCGCTGTTGACCTTGGCTCGCAAAACTTTGTACATCTTGTCCGTTGAGAAAAAGTTGTATGTCATCGCGGTGTGGTCCCACGGTTGTATAGCCCATGCGAAGGTCCATCTGCCGGCGATCCGCCAATGCCCGCGCAAATTGTTCGGCGATATCGTCGATGGACAACTCCGTGCTCACGCGTGGCACTGTTGATGTGTACCGAAAATCAAAGTCTTCCCGACCTTCGGAAATATCGACGTATACCTGGTGAGCAACTGGCTGCAACTGCGTCAAAAAGCGTAGCCGCCGTAGAATCACATGTGCGCCATAGACGGCTAACTGTTCGTCAAAAGAGGCGAGGTAGGCGTCGTCGGTTATGCCATTTTTCAAAAGTTTGTTTCGCTGGGCGAGCGTTCGTGTGTAGTTCGACAAATGGTGTAGATACATCGGCTGGGTTTGACCGAGCTCGACATCGATAAACCGTCGACGCTCCTTGGGTCCGCCTTTGACCAATTGAAGATCTTCAGGTGCAAATAAGACAACCTGAAAATGACCGACAAAATCCGTCATTTTTGTTTGTTGAACGCGGTTCACATAAGCTTTTCGACCCGATGCGCCAAGTTCAAGGCGCAGTCGCCGCGGCCCATGTAACGCTTCTACAACGCCGTCGACGACTGCTTGTTCTTGATTCCAGCGCACCAAGTCCTTATCTTTCGCCGTTCGATGCGATTTCCCAATTGCCAATAATGCAATGGCCTCAAGTGCGTTGGTCTTTCCTTGCCCGTTTTCACCGCAAAACACGTTCACATGTTCGGACAAACGAAGGGTTTGCTCGTCATAATTCCGGAAATTGACCAGCGTTAAGTCAGTCAGATGCATTCGGGTCGCCCTTTAACGTATACGTCTGTCTGCCAATGCGCACCGTATCCCCGTTTAGGAGTTTCCGACCGCGCCGCGTTTCGCGTTCCCCATTTACAAAAAGTCGACCTTCCTCGAGAAAGATCTTGACCTCTCCGCCGGAAGATACGATATCCAGTTTTTTGAGCAATTGGCCGACGGTGATGTAAGGCCCGGAAAATCGAATTTCCATAAACTTTGTCAATTACCTCCAAAGCACAGGGGAAATCAGTTGCAGCATAGTTTGGTCCCCTGTCTTCTCAATGACGAACGCTTGTGTCGTTCCGTTAAACCGCGCAGTCACTTGAGCGGCATCCAGTGCTCTCAATGCGTCCAAGACATATCGCGCGTTAAAGGCAATTTGTAAGTCATCCCCTGTCTTTTGTTCGACGGTGATGGTTTCGGAGACATTACCAATCTCGGGCGAGTTAGAACTGACCGTGATGGTGTCATTTTGAATTTCCATGCGCACCATATGATTGTCTCGATCTCGCGCAATGAGCGCAGCACGATCAATGGCGCCTAATAAAGCTTGTCCCGCAGCCGTAATTTCTGTCTTGTGAGACGTTGGGATAATGCGAGACGTATCTGGATAGGTGCCATCGATGAGCCGTGTATAGAAGCGCGTATCTCCGATGACAAATAGACTGTGACTTTCAGTCAGATACAATTCCACAACAGAGTCGTCGGTTGGCAGAATTTTGCTCAACTCGAGCATTGACTTACCTGGAATCACAGCTTGCCACACAGGGGCATCCGTCAAGTGGACATAATGTGTTGCCATTCGCAGGCCGTCGGTGGCCGTAAAGGTTAATCGCTCATGATTGCATTGAACGTTGATTCCGGTCAGGATAGGGCGCACTTCGGTATTTGCGGTGGCAAATGCCGTGGTTCGAATGAGATCATCCAACATCGAAGCCTGAATCTGTAATCCCTGCACACCGACAAAAGTCGGGAGTTTAGGGAATTCTTCTGCGTCAATCCCATGCAAATGAAATTCAACAGACGCCGTCGAAATTTCTGTCATATAGTTGTTCGCAACTTGCATAGTAATGACTGTGTCTGGCAATTTGCGAATGACTTCTGAGAAATATCTCGCCGGAAGGACAATGGAACCGGCTTGTTCAACCGTCAATTGATTGTCGTCAGAGGCATATATCCGCGTTTGAATTCCTAATTCCATATCATACGCGGTCGCAACGATTTCTTGGTTGCTAACCTCTAGCAATATACCGGATAACACTTGTTTGGTCGTGCGAACAGCGACAGCCTTTGACACAATTTGAATAGCTTGCATTAATGCCGATTTTTGAATGGAAAACCGCATCACGATGGCGTACCCCTTCCAAGTTTCCGCATCACGTTCAGCCAATGATGTACTCACTAAAGTATATAGAATGAGGATCTAGGATCATATATCTAAAATCGTAATCATAGTAATAGGGCCGGTGAATATGTGGATAACCGACTCACCTATGGAATCTAGCAATCAACAGCCTGTTCATAAACCTGTGGATATGTGCATTAGTTTTTCGGACAAACGTTATCCACATGTGGACAATCAGGTCAGGGTACGAATCGCTTGCGCCAAACGCTCTAACGTCGCTTTCAATTCGGCGTCCTTTTGCAACTCTTCATTGACCCGCTCGCAGGCGTGTAACACAGTTGTATGATCTCGCCCGCCAAACGCTTCACCAATTCTCGGCAGGGACATTTCTGTCAGCTCTCGTGTCAGATACATCGCAATTTGTCGAGGAAAGGCGATATTTCGCGTGCGCTTCTTTCCTTTCAGGTCTTCTATTTTCAGACCAAAGTGATCGCCAATGACCTTTTGGACATGGGAAACGGTAATCGTTCGGATGCGGTCTGGCGAGATAATGTCCTTCAGTGCCGCCTTGGCCAGCTCTGGTGTGACGTCTTCATTGACCAACGAGGAATAAGCGACCACTCGAATGAGAGCGCCTTCCAGTTCACGAATGTTTGAATCGATTTGATTGGCAATGTACGACAACACCTCTTCGGGGATTTCCAGTCCCTCGGAGCGTGCTTTGCGCTGTAAAATCGCAATTCGCGTCTCTAAATCGGGCGGCTGAATATCCGTGATTAATCCCCATTCGAAGCGCGATCTCAGCCTATCCTCCAACGTTGGAATCTCTCGCGGGGGCCGGTCACTGCTGATGACAATTTGTTTGCCGGCTTCGTGCAAGCTGTTAAACGTATGAAAGAATTCTTCCTGTGTCGATTCTTTGCCGGCCAAAAACTGAATATCATCAATCAGCAGGACATCGATTGATCGATACTTGTTGCGAAACGCTTCTGTCTGACTGTCGCGAATGGCTGTGATGAACTCATTGGTGAATTTCTCAGACGACAGATATGAAATTTTTGCCGTCGGATCATGTGTTTTTACATAATGTCCGATGGCGTGCATCAAGTGAGTTTTGCCGAGACCGACGCCGCCGTAGATAAACAGCGGGTTGTAGCCCTGAGCAGGGCGCTCTGCCACAGCAAGGCACGCGGCGTGTGCAAATCGGTTGCTGGCGCCGATGACAAACGTCTCGAATGTGTATCTCGAAATCAGCGCGCCCTGCGACTGATCTTCTTCTGTGTCAGGTTGGGCGTATAGTTCAGGCCTGGACGGCTGACGAACAGGCAACGTGTCCTGTTTTTCCTCCGACCAATCGGTGACGAACTGGATTCGATACTCTTGTTCGGTCAGTGCGATAATCATGTTTTGAATTGTGGTCGTGTAATGCTCCTCAATCCAGTTTTTGACGAACGGCGTCGGCGTATAGACGAACAAGGAATGATTCGCCGCGTCGTACTTCAAGATTTTCGTACCCTCGAACCAGGTTTCGAACGTTGGACCTGACAGGCGCTCCTTCATCATGGCCAGCACTTGGCTCCAGAGGCCATCGAAGTATTTCGTATCCGTGCGCGCACTCAT